>DATGFI010000033.1:0-2610 GCA_035309205.1 Planctomycetota bacterium
CGCCTTGGATACGTTCTTCGCCAGCGGAATGACCAGACGGGTCGTCAGTTCCTTCGCCTCGCCGGTGGAGCAGCCTTTCACCTTGGAGATCAGCTCGGCGGCCTTGTCGCGTTTGGAGGTATCGGTGATCTTCGAGAGAAAAACGTTGTACAGCTCTCCCGGATCTCCGGCGGGGGCCTCCTCCATCTCGACCGGAGCGGTCTCGGGCTCGGCGGGCGGGGCGGGCACGGGTTCGGGCTCGGGATCGGCGAGCATAGGCTCGGCACTTGATCCGAAGCCGCCGTCGGTTCCGGGAAGTTCGTCCAGGGGCTCGGGCGGAGGCAGAGGCTCGGCATCCGGCAGTTCGGATTCTGCCAGCGGCTCATCCTGCGGCTTGATATCTTCCACGGTCTCGGGGAGATCGAGGGATTCGCCTTCCCCCGCCAGCTGGGACACTCCTTCGACGCCGACCGCGCGCGGGGCGGGCCTGGACTCCTCGGCAAAACCCATCTCGGACGTCCCCACCGACGCCCGGACCGGCTGGGGAGCGCGGGCCGACAGGACCGGAGCGGAGGCCACTTCGGACCCGTTATGACCGACCACGACCGGCGGCTCGACAAGTTTGACCTTGCCCATGCGGCGAAAGAGGAAGCTCTCGCCGCAGCCCGGGCAGACGAACGCGTTGTTGTCCCACTCGAATGCCAGGCCGCTGGCGGCCGGCGAACCGCCCGCTGTGAACTGCGGGCGAATCGGCCAATTCAGCTTGGAAAGCCGCTCGGGGAGCCGGGCGGTAATCCGGAATTCCAGCCCGGATTTCGACAGCTCGGCAAGGACGGGCGTGATCGCCTTCACTTCCTGCTTGGTCAGCTTCTGGGCAAAATTGATCGGAGCGCCGCTGCAGACCTTGCTGGCCACCCCTTCATCCAGATTGAAGGCCTTCGCGAGAGCCTTTGCGGCCTCGGGAATCCTGCCGGACTCCACCTCGACGATGATCAGGTTGAAATCGCCGGCTTCGGGTGCCATAGCGCGGGCTCCTACCAGTGTTGACCTCACCCCTGCGTTTTGGAAACGGAACTCGAGTCTATCAGCGCATAATTTTCAAGTCAACAGCTACAGCAGCCGCTGCGCTCGATACCATGCGACGGCCTCCGCCATTCCTTGATCAAGCGGCGTCCGGGCCTTCCAGCCCAGCAGCCTCCCCGCCTTGGCCGGGCTGCAGCACCAGGCCTTCTGCGTCATTTCCAGCGCCTTGTCTCGACCGAACATCGACCGCTTTCCAACGAACGATGCCGCGTCCTCGACAATCGCCCCGAGGAGGCGAACCACCCGGTCGGGAATCCCGACCCGAAGGGTTCTCTTGCCGAGCGCCCTGGCGATCATCGCAAGCACTTCGGAGATCTCGACTTTCGCCTCATTGGCCAGATAGAAGACTTCATTCTCGGCGACCGCGGATTCCGCCGCCCTGACGATGCCTTCGACCAAGTCGCGGACGTGCACGATGCTGATCCGCTTGGGCCCGCCGATCTGCGGACTCAGCCCCTTGGAGACAGTCACGTAAAGATCGAAGAGGCCGAAATCGCGGGGACCGTAGACGACGGGCGGCCGGATCACCGTGACGGGGATGCGATCACGCCGTCTCCAGACCTCATCCTCCCCTTCCTTCTTGGATCGCCCGTAGAGGGACAGGGGCCGGCACGGCGTGGTCTCGTCGACGTCCTCCCCCGGCCCCGCCGCAGCCAGCGAACTGACATGCACGAAACGCCGGGCTCGCGCCGCTTCGAAGACGCGGACGGCCAGGTCGCGGTTGCCGGCGAGATAGTCGGCGTAGGAGTCAGCGCGTATCGAGCCGGCGACGTGGAAGAGGACGTCGCAGACGGGAAGGGGGGCGGTGTCGGGGTCGACGCGCTCGACGGGTTTGCCCTCCAGCCAGCGCAGGTTGCTGGATTTGCGGACGAGGGCGGCAACGCGCCACCCCTTTTCGAGCAGGACGTCGACGAGGTGGGAGCCCACGAATCCCGTCGCTCCGGTCACCACGGCGGCCGCCATAGGCGCGAGTATAGCGCCGCGCGCGGCGGGGCGGGATGAATTCTGCTTGACGGCGTCGCGACATTGGCGGAGATTGATTCTGGAGCCCCGCCGGCGCTGTCGAGGCCGCGCGGAGACCCCTCTTAAGGAGGCGCACCATGCTGGTACTGCTCGTGGCGCTGCTGGCAGGCGCCTCCACCGTCGATTCCGGCTCCCCGGGCGCCGTGGCCAAGCTGGCGATCCTCCAGGGGCCGATCGAACTCAGCGGCGCCACCCAGGCGCCGAAGGCCGGCGACGACGTCGACGCCGGCGTGACAATCAAAACACCCGCGGGAAGCCGAGCGTCTTTCGACTTCCCCGACGGCTGCGAGCTGCGCGTCAACGAGAATACCGAGGTCAGCATTGAAGGACCAAAGAAGATCGACCTCAAGCTGGGTCGCATTTTCGTCAAGATCGTGAAGGCGGGCGCCCGCTTCGACATCAACACGGAACATGTCCAGATCTCGAGCAACCAGTCCCTCCTCGACATCGAATTCAAACCCCGGGTTCCCAATGGACCGCCCGCGGGCACCTTCATCCGCGTTCTGGAGGGCACCGCGAAGGCCA
>DATGFI010000034.1:0-23683 GCA_035309205.1 Planctomycetota bacterium
CAGGGAACGCCGCAGCTCGTCGACGCCCGCGGCGGGTTTGGCCATGGCCGCATCGAGATCGAACCCTGCTTCCTTCGCCAGCGCCCGGGCCCCCTCCAGGTGGGCGGCCTCCAGCTTCGCCGCACGCTCCTTCGCCGCCCGGAGCTCCAGCTGCATCGGGCTGGGCGCTTTCGGAGCCGGCGCAGGTGCCGGCGGAGGGGGTGGGGGAGGGTCGAATTTCATCAGGAGCGCTTCGTAGGTGGCGGGCGGCGTCGGGGCATCCTTGAGTGGTTCGGAGACGGCGAGGGCCTGCTCGATTTCCGTCATCTCATCGTTCCGGACCGGCGCGTGGCCGCGCCAGACGAGGACGAGGATCTCCTTGTCCATGTCGACGAACAGCGTATCGAGGTTCATCGGAACCTCCCGGAACTTCTTTCCGTCCTTCGCCTTCTCGGACAGGAAAACGCGGATGCGGATTCCCGGGAGCGCGGATTTATAGACCGGATGCTGGGGATGGAGATTCTCGAAGCGGAGGTCCTCGTCCCCGCGGAGGTACTTTCGGAGCTGCTGGTCCTCCGGTGCGGCATTGAAGTAGGAGTAGTCGAAGTCGTCCGGAAGAAACGGCCAGCGCTCCTTGAGCCATTTTCCCTTGTAGCTGCCCGTCTTCGAGGCCCGCTGCGGCCACTGGCGGTTGAGCGGGCCGTACCCGGACGGGTCCGGCCGATCGCCGGGCGATGAGATCCGGTCTTCGAGCGGCTCGATATTGGGCAAAAACGCCTTCTCGTACCCGCGGCCGACCGGGTTCTTCTCAAAGCCCTCTCCCCCGTAGGCGTTGCCGTAGGTCACCGGCAGCTGTTTGAACGGGTCCGGATCGGAGGCGGCGGACAGGAGCAGACTCTTCTTCCAATGCCGGTTCCCGATGACGGCCAGGGCCTTGGACCACTTGCCCACGGCGAACTCCACCCGACAGGCCGTCGTGGGCCTTCCGCCCGGCGCATGGCAGGTTCCGGTCAGCAGTACGTCGGCATTCGGCTTCCACGGCGAGAAATCGCTGTCATACAGGGGATCGTTCAGCATCTCCTCGTCCCGCAGCACGTCGCCGGAAAAAGGAACGGGCACGGGCAGGGGAGCCGCCGGGCCGTCCGGCCGCAGCGCGAAGGAGGTCTTCACGATGCAGGTGGCGGTCCATTCGGGCGGCCGGATTTTCCCCGGAATGACGGCCAGGGGAAACCCGCAGGGGGTCAGGATCTTCATGCTACTTGTGCATCGCCTGGCCGCTGACGTCGAGCATCGATCCCTGGATCTTGAGGATGCCGCCCGATTTGTGTTCAAGTTTGCCGTCGGCGTTGAGCGTGATCGAAGGAGCTTTGATCGTAATCTCCGCGGGACCGAGCGTGATCTCGCTGCCGCCGCACTTGAGCGTGATGGTCGTGCCGCCCTCGAGCGTCAGGGCCGTCGTCGCGTCGATGGTGATGGTTCCGCCCTTCATCTCATTGGGCCCGGTGACTTCCTCCATCTTCTGGGCGGCCGTCTTGATCTCGCTCAGGTCGCAGAGGGTGACCTTGCCGCCCTTGTTCGCCTCGGTGCTGAGGCCGACGGTCGACTCGAACTTGATGCCGCCGAAGATCTCGGATTTGGCGCCGACGGTGGTCTCGGCCTCGGCCGAGGCGCTCATGGAATTCTTCGCCCCGAGTGTCATCTCGTTCTCGGCCGAAAGGGACTTCGACGTCTTGGTGCCGGTGAAGGTCTCGTCCGTGTTCCCGACGGTCGTGCTCTTGGAATTCCCGGTCGTCTGCTCTTCCTTGTTCCCGGTAGTGGTTTCCTTGCTGTTGCCGATCGTCTCCGCCTCCGAGTTTCCCTTGGTCCACTCGCGCTTGTTGCCGTGGGTCTCTTCGGCGGAATCGCCCTTGGTGATCTTGAGTTCATTCTTGGTGGTTTCGATCGTGACGCTGCCTCCGGTCCGATGGATGTAGTCCCGGGCGCTTTGGAAGTTGATGTCGGCCTCGGTGCCCATGCTGACGCCGTCTTCCGCGCCGGGAGCAGGCGCTCCCGTGCTGCCGCCGCCCTCGCCGCTCCCGCCGCCGCCGCTGTCGGACTTCGAGCCCATCTGGAAGAAGGTTCCTTTGGTCGGCGTCGAGATGTGGACGCGCTGATTGCCGTCCGTGTCCTCGATCACCATTTTGCTGCCCCCGCCCGTATGGAGGGCGCACTGGGTCTGGTTCTTGGAGGTCACCGGGGGATTCGTCTCGGCGTTGGGGACGGCTGCGGAGATGATGGGACGATCAACGTCGCCGTCGATGAAAGTGAGCAGGACTTCCGTATCCTTGTGGAGAGGGAAGTGCATCCCCATGTCGGCCCCCGCATAGGGCTGGGCCATGCGGATGAACCGTGACGCCTTCCCCTCCTTCGCGTCGGTCAGGTCGAAGGGGAGTTTCACCTTGTAACGGCCCTGGTCGTCGATTTCCGCGTAGTCGCCGCTCCCGCCGGCGTCGACCTTCGCGTTGATCACGCCGTGGATGGAGGGCCAGGGGGTACGCCTCTCGGGGCGGAAAACGTCGTCGCCGGGAATGGCATCGAACTCGTTCGTATAGCTCATCAGGGAGCCGCCGGAGGCCACCGTGCCCTGCGTGAGCTTGTGGCGGATGCCCACGATCAGGTACGAGGCATTGAAGTCGGGGCGATAGTGCTCCGAGAGGCTAAACAGGGTCCCCGGGCGGAACGACTTGTGGTCGCTCGTTCCGTCGAAAGTCTTGTCGCGGCATTGGAATTCCTCGGCACGGACTTTCGCGATGGCGTCGCCCTGGGCCTTGTCCTTGTAGTGCTCGCCGTACATGTAGAACAGGCCTTCGGCGACCGGGCTGTTCACCGTGGCTTTCGATTTGATGTCCACGGAGGGTGACCGGTAGTTGAAGTCTTTGAGGACGACCTCCTTGGGAAGCTTCTTCAGGAGGCAGTGGAACTTGTGAACCGACTCCTCCTGAAGGCTTTCCTCGCTCGACGCGCCCGCCGCGCGATCCCGGCTCGCGGGATCGGGCCGATACGGAATCTTCGGATCGCCGGGCAGCTTGACGTAGGAGGACGTCGAGTCCCCGAACACGATCTTCTCCCCGCTCTCGGCCTGCTCGAAGAAATAGAAGATCCCTTCATGCTCCATCCACCGGTGGAGGAAGTCCAGGTCGGTCTCGTTGTACTGGATGATGAACTCGCGTTTCGCATAGCTCTTGGTCAGGCGGAGATCGAAGTCATCGCCGCTTTTGAGTCCCGCGCCCCCGGCGTCGCTCAGCACCTTCTTGAGGACCTCCGGGATGGTCATGTCCTGGAAAACGCGGCACTGGGTGATCAGGGAGCACTTCCAAACGCGGGGAACGAGGACCGCATGGTATTTGACGAAGTCGTTGACCTTCTCGAGGACCTCGAACGACGACAGCAGGCCGTGGATCTTGAAGATGCGGGTGCCCCGCTTGCCGCCGGAGAGCGGCACCGACTGGCGGATGGCGATCCAGGCGGGATTGTTGAGCATCTTGTCCAGCGGCACGTCGACTTTCTTCGACAGGAGGTCGAGCTCGAACTCGTAGGGGGTGGAGATCTCCTCCTGCCCGGAGAGGGCGCCCAGCTGAAAGGTATCTTCGCCGACGGCGTCGCTGTGGAAATGGAAGATTCGGGTCTCTTCGGGCATGGACCGTCCTCCCTTTGGCGTTCTCTCGTCCCCCGGATACGGGGAAAACGGGCTCGGAGCATCGTACCGCTCCGGAACCCGGAGTCAACTCAATTGGGTCCGCCGAGCGGACACCCTAGTTAGACGGGATCCGAGCGCGTTCATAACTCCGAATGTGCGCGGACTTCGCGGCCCTCGCGGGGAGTCCGCTTGCTTTGATCTCGGGCGTAGGGTACTGTTCTTCTGCCGCTGGGCGATCCGACAAGCTCGATTGACAGGACGACACCATGGGCATGAGAACCACTTCCGCCGATATCCAGGCCTTCGCCGAGCTGGCTCGACGGCGTCGCCATCTCCTCTATGAAACCTTCGGCGGCTGCAAGCTCAAGATCGGGAAGAAGGAGAAAGCCCAGGGAGCCAAGGACGTCGTCAAGGATGCCCGCGAGCTCGTGAAAGACATCAAGGATGCGACCAAGTCCGCCGGCAAGGAGGCCGCCGAGAGCCTTCTTAAGAAGCTCTTCGACGGCATGGACTGGGTCCAAGTCATCCCCCTGGTGGGAGATGCCCTGCACGAAATCCAGAAGGAAGTGACCTGCTTCCTGTCCGCGATCCCCTGCCTGGGATCGATCGAGGGCGGCGCCCGGGCGATCTACTACTTCGGCAACGCCGCCGAGCGGGCCTGGACCAGCCATAAGTGCGCCCAGAATGCAGCGGTCATCCGCGCGGGCGATCCAAGGGCGGCCTGTTACGCGGTGGTCGAGATCATCGACCGCGCCCGCAACGAGAACCTGGTGAAGGGGTCGATCAACGCGACCCATGCCGTGGCCTCGGCGGGCATGTTCTTCGTCGACGGCGGAGCGATATCGGGTCCGGCCCTCTCCGCGGCGAAGACCTGCGCCAACCTCTGCCAGTCCCTCTATCTCTGGGGGCGCGACATCAAGGAGATGATCAAGGGCAACGAGGCGCTGGGAAATGCGAACGACCTCAACGCCGACGTGTTCAAGATCTCCCCGATCCTGGGCGCGTATCTCATGACCGAATCCAACACTTCCGACCTCCTCAGCTTCATGGTTTCGGACATCGGCCTTCCCCAGTGGATGAGCAGGATCGAATCCCTTCTGCCCGACCTCAATTACGTCCAGAACCAGGCGGGCAAGCTGATCCGCAAGTCACGCCTCGAGCTGGAGGGACTCGAGACCGACCTGTGGAAATACCGCGGCCTCAGCAGCTGGGAGAAATTCAAGAACAGGATCTCCGGCGCCAAGGAGAAGGCCGGGAACGTCAAGGACGCCTACGACCTGTTTAAGGGATAGGCGCCGGCCGCCGGATCACTTCCTCGAGAACTCGAAGGCGAAGTCTCCCTGGTCGTTGAGCTTGACGGCGATCCTGTCGGGCATCGACCCCGTGGACATCTGCTGAAGGATCTCGCTGGAGATCTTGGGCAGCAGCGTCCCGCTGATGATGTGGTCGACGTTGCGCGCCCCCGTCTCCACTTCCGTGCAGCGCTCGGCGATAGCGTCGATGACCTTGGGATCGATGTCCATGCTCATCCGATGGTTTTCACGGAGCCGTTTTTCGAGCTGGCCCAGCTTGAGTCGGGTGATCTCCTTGAGCGCGTCCTGTCCGATCGGATAGAACGGGACAATCGTCATGCGCGCCAGCAGCGCGGGCTTGAAGTGCTTCGAGAGTGCCGGCCGGATGAGCGCCACCAGGTCGTCGATCGGAGGCTTGGAGCCGTCGGCGACGCTCTGCATGATCAGGTCCGTCGCGAGGTTGCTGGTCAGGAAGAGGACCGTGTCCTTGAAGTCGACCTCGCGTCCCTCTCCGTCGGACAGCATGCCCTTGTCAAACACCTGGTAGAACAGGTTCAGCACCTCAGGATCGGCCTTCTCGCACTCATCGAGCAGGACCACCGAATAGGGCTTCTGCCTCACGGCTTCGGTCAAGACGCCGCCCTCGCCGTATCCCACGTAGCCGGGAGGCGAGCCGATCAGCCTCGATACGGTGTGCTTTTCCTGAAACTCGGACATGTTGATCACGGTGAGGAAGCGCTCCCCGCCGAACAGGAGATCCGCCACGCCCAGCGCGGTCTCCGTCTTCCCGACGCCGGAGGGACCGACGAAGAGGAAGACGCCCATCGGGGTCCGCGGATTCTTCAGTCCCGCCTTCGCGGCCCGGATGCCCTTGCCGACGATCGCGCTGACGTGATCCTGGCCCTTGATCCGCTTGTGCAGGCTGTCCTCGAACGACAGGAGCGCCGCGGCCTGATCCTGGACCATCTTGCCGATCGGGATGCCCGTCCAGTCCGCCACAACGCGGGCAACCACCTCGGGCGTCACGTCGGCGAAGATGATCGGATCTTTGCCCTGGATTTCCTTGAGCGCCGACTGGGCGGACTCCAGCTCCCGGGACAGCTTGTCCGCCTCCTTCTTGGCATCCGGTCCGTCCAGCTTCTTCCGGACCTCGAGGACCTTCTCGACCGCCGCCTTCTCCTTCTGCCAGCGATCGGTCGTCTTGGCGATCTTGTCCTTGGTCGCCGAGATTTCCTTTTCGACCTCCGAAAGCCGCTCGTCGAGGTTCTTCGCGCCCCCGGCCTTGTCCCGCTTGAGGGCGGACTGCTCGCGCTCCAGCGTCTGGATGCGGCGCTCAAGATCCTGGAGCTCGGGCGGCTTGGTCGTGAGGGCGATCTTCACCCGCGCGGCGCTGGTGTCCATGAGGTCGACGCCCTTGTCCGGGTGCTGTCGTCCCGCGATATAGCGGCTGCCCAGCTGGGCGGCTGCCTGCAGTGCCTCGTCGCGGATGACGACGTTATGCGCCTTCTCATAGCGGTCGCGGAGGCCCCGGAGCATCGTGACGGTAGTCTCCTCGTCCGGCTCGTCGAGCTTGACCAGCTGAAAGCGGCGGGCGAGGGCCGCGTCCTTTTCGAAGTACTTCTTGTATTCGCTCCAGGTCGTCGCGGCGATCGTGCGAAGCTCGCCGCGGGCCAGCGCGGGCTTGAGCAGGTTGGCGGCGTCGCCGCCGCCCGCCTGGCCGCCGGCGCCGATCAGCGTGTGCGCCTCGTCGATGAACAAAATGATGGGCTTGGGCGAGGACTTCACCTCTTCGATGACGCCCTTGAGCCGGTTCTCGAACTCGCCCTTCACGCTCGCGCCGGCCTGAAGCAGGCCCATGTCCAGGCCCATGAGCTCCACGTTCTTGAGCGCGTCCGGAACATCCCCCTCCACGATCTTCAGGGCCAGGCCTTCCACGACCGCGGTCTTGCCGACGCCGGGTTCGCCGACGCAGATCGGATTGTTCTTCCGGCGCCGGGCGAGGATGTCGATCATCTGCCGGATTTCCCGGTCGCGGCCGAAGACCGGGTCGATCTTGTTCTCCCGAGCCTGCGCGGTAAAGTTGTTGGCGTATTTCGCCAGTGCCGTCTCCCCGCCGCCCGCGGCGATCCCCCCGGAAGAGGAAGGAGCCCCCGACGATTCCGCCGTTCCAGAGCCCATCCGGCGCGACTGCTCAGTGGAGGCCGAGATGATCGTCGCGAACTTGGCCTTGAGGTCCAGACGGTTGATCGACTCGAACAGCGAGACCCATTCGTCTGCGCCCAGCCGGACGGGATTGGCGAGCAGCACCTGGAAGAGGATGCCGGACCGTATCTCCGCCAGCCCGAATTCGAGCGAACCCAGGAGCCACGCCTGCTGGAACCATTCCACCAGGAGCGGCGAGAACGTCGGCCGTCCCGCGTTACCCGTCTTCAGAGTCTCGACGATCCCCGACAGGGACTTCTGGACCCGGCCCGGATCGACGCCGAAATGCTTGTAGATCTGCTGCACGTCGGCCGTCGGGTCCTCCGAAAGCGCCAGCAGGAAGTGCTCGGGGGTGACCTCGTAGTTCGTGCGCGAGACGCAAACGCCGGCCGCCGCCTCGAGCGAGCGGGTGCAGAATCGGTCCAGCCGCGCGATCAGCGATTTCAGGTTAATCTCGACCATGGAACCATCCTTTCACCAAGAATCGGATCCGGGAGTCCGCGCCCCCCCGCGAGCCCAGCCAGGACGCCCATCCGAGACGCGCCGTGGGGCCCGAGAGCTGCAGCGGCGGTATTTCTTCCTCCCGGAGCCGGAGCTCGACCTCGTAGTCGAGACAGTCCCCGTTCATGAGATCTGTCAGTTCGCGCAGTTCGGGCATTCTATCCCCGCAGGGAAGGAATGCCATAAAATCCTCGAGAGAAAGCGGCCCCAGCCCGATCCGGAAGGTGCAGCTCCGGTCATAGACGCGTTCGCCCAGGCTAAGGTCCTTCCCCAGACGCGTATTCGACCCTGCCAGGCGGTTACGCTGATCCTCCGGAATCGGAAGCCAGCGGCCGACGCACGATTCGATCCGGACCGGGATGCCCTCAAAGTAATCCGAAATCAGGGCACACAGCGAAGACGCCGAGCGCGGAACCTGGGTCAGAAGGCCCGCCAGACCCAGCAGCCTTACGGCCTCGACATGATGGCCCGAAGGCAGCCGGTCGATGCCCAGCAGCATCCGGAAGCGCTTGGAATAGTAGTCTGCCCCGTCCGGCGAGTAGCGGGCCGTGTAGCGGTACTTCTCCCACACCCGGTAAAAGAGCGAAATGGCCCGGTGGTGGAAGAGATCGATGAATTCCTTCTGAAGGCTTTCATCCTCCTGGCCCATCAGCTCTTCGGTGAAGTACGTGGGCAGGGGCGACACCGCGCCGTAAACGCTCAGGAACGTCGTGGCGACCTCGTAGCGGTTCGAACCGTCGGGCTTGGTCTCGACGCTGATCTTCGCCACGTCGGACGCGGCGAAGGACAGGTCCAGGACGGGCCGGAAGCGGACCGATTCCTTGTCGACCGGTCCCTGGTGTCCGACGGGCGCCGCTCCGGGCGTCGCGTGCTGGAGCAGTCGCACCGCCTGGAAAAACGAAAATCGGAAGCCCTCGCGGAGGAGGGCGTCGATCAGAGGATGATCCGGTCCCCGGTTCGCGTCGGCCACGAGTGAAGCTCCCCGCACTTGATCCCTTTGACGGTCAGGCGCACGAAGGCGTTAATCGAGACATATTGAGAAAAGAACTCGTCCAGAATCGCGCCGAACAGGTAGGCCTCTCCCTCCCCGCCGAAACTGTCCTCGTCGAAGTCGACCTCTACGGACAGGCCGCGCACCGGATGGCCCTCCACGAGTCGCGTGGCGGGAGAGGCGGCGATCCGCTTGATCCCTTCCAGAAGCAGTCTCTGGGCGTTCTCGGCCTGGCGATCCACGCGTGCCCGGAAGTTGTAGAGGCCCAGGAGCACCTTCAGCGTATCAAGGTCGATCAGCGAGAGATAGTTCAGCGCCAGGTGCGACAGCAGCCTCCAGTGCAGGTCGCCGCCCAGCGGGGGGGGAACCGCATTGGTCGGCCGCGTGATGTTCCGGAACCGCGCAAACGTGGGCGACTGGCTCGTCGGAACGGACACGTCCCCGACCTTGAGCTTGGCCGGCAGCTGCCGGTTGGTGCAGGTGAGCTCGAGGGACAGGACCTCGATCTCCGGCACCGCACCCGAGGCGTCCGCCGGAAGCGGCGTCAGGAAGGTGTCGTTTCCGTCGTCGGTCACTGAAGGCTGGAGCCTGGAACGGTAGAACAGCGAATCGCCCCCCGGCGAGCGCGCGAACCGGAACAGCGGCCGGTACTCCCGGCTCTTGCCCACGCCCTTGACGACGCCGCTGATCTTGTCGATCGTGAAGATCTCGTAGTGGGAGGAATTGTCCCCCGAGGGGCGGATCTTGTACTCGGTCCTGGTCTGGTCGAGGCGGACCGGGTCGCCCTCGTGGGAGAACAGGTTGACGACCGGCGTGCAATGCAGGAGGACGTTGGCTCCGGAGATGGGCGGCATGTTTTCAGGAAGCCGGGCGAGATCGAACACCAGCTCGAAGGCCGGCACGCCGCCAAGCGTCGCCAGGCCGTCGAGGCCGGCCACGTCGACGAACATGAATTTCGACGGGAAGGCGAAGTACTCCTGCAGGAGCCGGAATCCCGTGTACGAGTTGCCCGGGAAGGGCAGGAGCAGCTCCTCCGCGGTGAACCCGACCGGTTTGACGGAGGCCCGGGGGAGCGGCACCGGCTTCCCTCCCGGAGCCACGACAGATACCCGCGAGAGGTACCGCCGGAGGCACAGGTACAGCGAGCGGCTCGAGGAGGCGTCCCCCGCGAAGTGGAGCCGGATCGAGGAAGGCGCGATCTTGGGAAGCTGAACGCCGTCGGCCAGCTTGAATTTCACGCGGAGGCTGGGAGGCGTCTCGGTGCGAAGGCTCACCGACTCGATCGACATCGGGAGCAGCGTCACGTCATAGGAAGTGCGGAACCGGCAGGGGGTGCCGTCGACGGGCACCGACTGCACCTCGGCCCCCCGGGCAATGGCCCGGACCTCCTTGGCCGCCTGGGGAAGCGCCTCGAACTGCAGGACCGCCATCGACGGGATGGACCGGAGGTAGTGCGGCCAGAACATCTCGACGAGCGAATGGGTCAGCTCCGGCAGCTCGTCGTCGAGCTTCTGCCGGATGCGCGCGGTGAGGAATGAGAAACCCTCGAGCAGCCGCTCGACGTCGGGATCCCCTCCCGCTTCACCGACGAAATGGGCTCCCTCGGGATTCGCCTTGGCGAATTCCAGGCCCAACTCCCGCAGGTATGCCAGTTCGTCCTGGTAGTACTTGTTGAACACGGTTCACGCTCAGGTGTGAAGGCGGATCCGGCCTCCGGGATCGACGACGGTGTCGAAACTGATAGTGGCGCCATCGCGGGAGATGGTCAGCCGCGCGGTTACCTGGAATCTCAAGGTCAGGATCTCGTCCCCGGCTTCCACGTGCGCGATCTCGACGCCGGTCAGGCGCGGCTCGTACTTCTCGATGCAGGATCGGAGGTTGCGCATGACCAGATTGATCGCGTCGGGGGAAGCCTGAGTGATCTCGGACGGGGACGGCATGCCCAGGTCCGGCTGGGCAGGAGCATCCCCGAGACGGGAATTCAGGATGTGCTGGAGATTGCGAAGGACGGAGCGCGTGATCTCGGTCGTATTTTCGGTGAGGGTCCGCTGCCCCTTGGTCCGGGGTTTGGCAAGGCGCTCCAGAATCGACCTTTCCCGGGACATGAGCGGCGTGGCCGCCGGTCCCGTCCCGGCCCTCAGGCCGGGACGGGTTGCCGGGCTGGCGTTTAGATCTCGGCGCCTTTCTGCTCGATCTTATTCCACTTGATGTCGTCTTTCTTGTTCTTGCCCTTGTGCTCGATCTCCATCGTCTTGCCCGCAAAGGTGACGTTCTCGATCATTTCCGATCCGCTGAAGGAGAGGGAATCGCTGGTGATGCGCACCTCGTCCTTCAGGCGGATGAAGAAGAAGTCTTCCCCCTTGTCGTTTTCGATGACGATGGTGACTTCCTTCGTCAGTTTTTCCTTGAGGCAGGCGATCAGCAGGATTGGGCTTGAGCCATTGACGTACTTGGTCACGCTGACGCCGGAAAATCCGACCATCCGTGTGGGCTGCTGCTCCTGCGCGAAATCCCAGTTGCAACTGCCGCCCAGGCTCACCGACAAGAGATCGTGAAAGCCGTCCTTGGCCTTCTGGTCCTTTGCCGATTCGCCGGCCAGCTTTCCGATCTTGATAAATGCTTTCAGTCCGGCCATGACAGGTGCTCCTTAATATCCGTCTCTCTCGATCCAGGCCCCGTCGACGCGACAGGGACATTGCTTCATAAGACGACCGACCCCACCGAGCGTTACTTCTTATCCAGCTTGCCTACCAACGAGAGCGTAAAGAATGCGCCCATGTACTTGAAGTGGGGCCGGACCTTCATGTCCACCTTGTACCAGCCGGCCTCGCCCGGGACGTCCTCGACCGTAATCTCCGCCGCGCGCAGGGGGCACCGGCTGCGCACCGACGGGCTGGGATTGTCCATGTCGACGACGTATTGCGAAATCCACTTGTTTAACTCGCGCGACAAGTCGTCTTTTTCCTTCCAGCTGCCGATCTGCTCGCGCTGGAGCACCTTCAGGTAGTGAGCCAGGCGGTTCATCACCATCATGTACGGGAGCTGCGTGCCCAGTCGATAGTTGAGCTCCGCCTCCTTGCCTTCCTTGCTCTGGCCGAATTTCTTGGGCTTCTGGCAGGAGTTGGCCGAGAAGAAGCAGGCGTTGTCGCTGCCCTTCCGCATGGACAGGGAGATGAAGCCCTCCTCGGAAAGCTCGTACTCACGTCGCTCGGAGATCAGAATCTCCGTGGGCACCTTGGTTTCGATCTCGCCCATCGATTCGAACTGGTGCAGCGGCAGGTCCTCCACGGCGCCGCCCGACGTGGGCCCGATGATGTTCGCGCACATCCGCCACTTGGCGAAGCTGTCCGACAGGCGGGTGGCGAAGGCGAACGAGCTGGCGCCCCACAGGTAGGCGCCGTGCTGCCCCTTCACATCCTCCTCGTAGTTGAAGGCCTTCACGGGAACCGTGCTCTGCCCGTACGGAAGGCGCAGCAGGAACCGGGGGACGCAGAGGCCGACGCTGCGGGCGTCTTCGGACTCGCGGAAGGATTGCCACTTCGCGTACTGGGGTCCTTCGAAAATCGACTTCAGGTCCTTCAGGTTGGGCAGCTTGAGGAAGTTGTCCAGGCCGAAGAACGACGCGCCCGCGTTGGCGATGAAGGGGGCGTGGGACATCGTCGCCACGCTGGCGACCTTGCCGAGCAGCGCCATGTCCTGGGGACCGGGGCCGAAGTCGTAGTTGGCGATCATCGCCCCGTAGGGCTCGCCGCCGAACTGGCCGTATTCCCCCGTGTACACCGTCTTGTAAAGGCCGCTCTTGACGATTTCCGGCGAATCCTCGAAATCGGTGATCAAGTCGTCCTTCGAGCAGTTCAGGAGCGCGATTCGGTTGTTCTCCCGGAAATCCGTCCGGTCGACCAGCAGCTTCAGTCCGCGCCAGGCGGATTCCAGCTTCTGGAACGCGGCGTTGTGCATGACCGCGTCGAGCTGCTTGCTCACCTTGGTGTCGATCTCGGAAATCATCTGATCGACCATCTTCTTGTCGGCCTTCTGGTTCGCGGCGCCGGCGAGCAGCTGCGAGATGAACGCCTGCACACCCTTCTTGGCGACCTCATACCCTTCGTCCGAGGGCTTGAGTTTGGTCTGGACCATGATTTCGTCGAGCAGCGAGCCACCGGCGGCCGCAGCGGCCCCTGCGGCGGGTTTGGCTTGTTCCTGAGCGTCGGCCATTGATGTTCTCCTTATTCTCCTGCGTTCCCGCTATTTCTTCTCTTCGCCGCCGCCCAGTTCCTTGAGCAGCTTCTCCTTGGCGGCCGGATCGGTCACCAGCGACTGGATTTTCTTGCGGAATTCCGGGAGGTTCCCGAGCGGGCCCTTCAGGGCGGTCAGCGCGTCGCGCAGCTCCAGCAGTTTGCCGAGCTCCGGCACCTGCTTGGCCACGGCCTCGGGCTCCATGTCCTTGAGCGTCTCGAACTTCAGCTTCACCGCCAGTTCCTCGCCTTCCTTGCCGGAGAGCGTATTGGGGGCGCTGAACGTCGTGTTCAGCTTCATGCTGCGCATCACGTCGTTGAAGTTGTCCTTGTCGACGTTGACGGGCTTCCGGTCTTCCAGCGGACGATCGTCCGCGCGACCCGTAAAGTCGCCCATCACCATCATCTTGAAGGGAAGCTCCTTCTCTTCCTGCGCATCGCCGGTGGCCGGCTTGTAGACGATGTTGACACGCTCGCGGGGTGCTACTGATCCTTCCTTCGCCATATCACTTTCCTCCAGTTTTCGATCTATCCAGGATCTCTACTTCTTGCCGTCGACCGACAGCGCCGCCTGCAAGTCCAGTCGGCAGAGGCGGCCGTAGAACTCCGCCGCCTTCTCGGGCGTCGCCGACGCCTTGTGGCAGCGCCAGAGCTCCCGGGCGACTTCCGCCGCCAGGGAAGGCTCCCACTCCTCCAGCGCGAACTTCCGACCCTCTTCGTCCAAGCCCTCGAACTGAGGCAGGGCCAGGTCCACCCGACCGGCTTCCGCGCATAGCCTTGCCAGGTACAGCCGGCCCAGGAAGCGGTCGCGGCGGTTGGGCGCCGAGCGCAGCTCCTTCTGGAGGAGCGCCGCCGCTTCGGGGAAGTTCTTCCGGGCGACCAGCTTCCGAGCTTCGGCCAGCGCCGTCTCGAGCGCGCCCGCCGGCGCTGCGGATTTCGCCGGCAGCGCCGCCAGCTCGTGAAGGATCCAGAGCCGCGTCGGTTCCCCCGCCATCGGAGTGCCGTCCGAAAACTTGAGCTCCAGGAGGGCCGGGCAGGAGCGCACGATTCCGACCACCTCCGCCGCGACGGCGCGGCGCGCCCCAGAGTAGGGTTTGCCGAGGCCCTCCATCGCCCGATGAAGATAGAAGTTCGAATCCAGCCACAAACGATCGGCCACGAGCTTCGATTCGCATTCCGCGATCACCGCAGCGTACTCGCCCTTCTCCAGGCGATCTTCCATCTGGCCGGCAAAGGGGGCGTCGCCTCCCGATTGTTCCGTGACGCCGTCCTTCGCGGGCGGCGCGTCCAGCAGGTCTTCCCAGACGATCGCCCGAAGCAGGCGGTAGGGGAAGGGGTCGACGGGATTGGCCTCGCGCAGTACGGTCGCGGCCTTGATGCGCCGCTCCTTCATCTCCGCCAGCGCTCCGCGAGCCGCATCCGGCGAGTCGATCTCTCTCTGGGCCGGGGCGGTGGGAGCCGCCGCAGCCGCGTCCGGGGCCGGGGACGCCGATGCCGAAGGCTCGCTGGACGGCGACGCCTCATCGGCGGGGACGGAGTAAAGCTTGTCCTGGACCGCGCTCTGGAACTCCCCAAACGTCGGGCCGCCTTCCTCGAATTTCTGGCCCGCGAACGTGGCGATCTCCGTGAGGGCCGCCACGGCGGCCTCGAGCGAACCCTTGTCGGACTTCGACGCCGACGAGCGATCCCGCAGGGCCGGGGTGACGCGCTCGGCCATCCATTGAAGCGCCTGAGCCCGAGCCCGAAGCCGGGTCTTTTCGGGGAAAACGTTCTCCCAGAACGTGTTGAGGAGGTCTTTGCACGCGATGAGGCCCGCCGCCAAGCCCGGATAGCCGTCTTCCTGAAGCAGTCCCAGGGTCAGGTAGGAGGAGACCAGGAGGTCTTTCGTCTTCGTCGACAGCAGCGAAATGCCGTTCTCCACAATGATATCCCACTTGATGCTGTTGCGGCCCTCGACCGATTCCAGCTTGGCGATCTCCGACGCAAGTTTTTCGAATTCGGGCTCGTAACGCGCGGAGACCCCGGAGGGACTGGCCCCCGCGATCGGCGTCGTTCCCAAGGCGGCGACGGCGGCAAGGTCAGACACGGTTGATACTCATCGTGGCGGAGACATCCCAGGATTCAGGATGGAAAGACAATCGAGAATATGCCGCGATTCCCTCCAAAGCAACTATATTCATCCCCGAAGGCCCTCAGGCGCTCCCCAGGCGCATCATCAGGGTGGACAGCCGCATCGCCTGGTCGTCCAGGATGGGAGCGTACTTTGCCTTCGCCTGGGACAGCCTGGAATCCGTCCCCGCCGAGGAATCCGCCAGCGGGAAGAGCAGATTGTTCTTCTTTTCGGGCCACCACAAGGGGGAAAAATAATTGGCCTTCAGGTCGTCGAAGAGGAGCGTCATGCCCGACTCCCCTCCCTCCCGGCCCTTTCCCCAGAGGGTGAGGGTCGGGAGCCCCGGCCGCCTCGTCAGCTTCCGGCACAGCTCCAGCCAGAAGCAGACTTCGGGCTCGCCCGCGACGTGCGGAAAGCGCAGCGCATAGCGCGGAACCGCCCCCCCCCGCAGCGTCTCCACCAGGTTGTGTACCAGCATGTACTTCCGCGGATCCTGCTCCGACCCGAAGAGCTCGTTCCAGAACGCCTTGTTGGTATGGCCGGCGACGAACTTGATGATCGACTGCTTCGCCTCCTCGAAATCGCTCGGGAGCGCCAGGGAGTCGATCCGGACCAGGAAACTCTTCAGATCCAGGCCCTGCCAGCCGGTCCTGGTTTCCTCCTCCGCCCTGGCGAAGAACGAGCCAAGGACGGAGGGGAGGGCGGTCAGCTCGCCGCCCAGGGTCTTGGGATCGATGAGGGTAAAGACCAGGAAGGGGTAGCGCCGGCCCGGCTTGTCGATCGACGCGGCGATCACCCCGGCCAGTACGCGCCCGCCGGCCACCTGGTAGAGGAAACGCTGGGGCGGCATCGCATTGAACGACGGGTCCCACGAAGGCCCCATGGCCGTGCGGGAGGAAACGATGCCCGCCTGGAGCCACTCGTCGAAGCGGTCGACCTCCGGCCCCACATTGTGGCGGATGAAGTCCCCGTGAATCGGGACCTTCCCGAAACATCCGGCAAAGAGGCGCATCAGGGACCTACCCTGTCCGGAACGCTGAATTTGGAGAAGAAGTCCTTCTGGAACGGGTTCACGCGGTCGTCGGCTTCCAGGAGGACGTCGCCGATGAAGGTCTGCTCCGTGCCCAGTCGGGTGATCTTGAACTCCCAGGAGCAGGCGAAGGCCTTGTCGCCGGAAGGCTGGGGATTGCCGGAAGCGATGAGCCGAAGGAGAGCCCAGTCGTCCTTGAACTCCTTGGGGAACCAGCGATCGACCTCGCCCACGCGGATCTGCAGGCTGGCGCCCGGTTCCCCCTCCCAGACGAGCTCGCCCCGCCCGTCCGGCCGGTCGTTGTGGTTGAATTCCTTCTTGCCCACGGTGAACTTGAGGTGAGTGACGCCTTCCCTCTGCTTGAGCGCCACCTTGAACGGCACGTTGAGTCGGTCCCCGTCCTTCCGGAAGAGTCCCTGCCGGAAATTCTCCGCCTTCTTCACGGACGAATTGAACTCGCGCGAGAATGCGACCAGGGGCTTGCTCTCCAGCAGCAGGCCGTTGAGGATCCGCAGGTCGTTCACCTTGTTCCAGAAAACGCCGGTCTGAGGGTTGAAGAGGTGCGTCATCGCGGACAGCGCCACCGCCGACGCGGAGGCCTCATCGAAGGGGTAGCGCCCCTGGATCGATTCCTTGTAGAGCCTGGCGACGGTGCTGGCCCACATTTCGTCCGCCTCGCGCTGCGCCTCGGCGGCCAGGGCGGCCCGCGTCTTGTCGACGACCTGGTAGAGGATCTCCTGCAATCTGGGCCGGTTGGCGACGGGCGCGGTGCTGACGGCCGCCGATAGGCCCCGATTTGCCTTCTTGAAGCCATCCAGGAACATCTGAAGCTTTCCTTCCTTCATCGAACCGGCGACGCGATTGCCCGGCTGGGTGGTCGCGATGAAATCGCCGGCAAGCCCCTGAAGTTCGATGAGCGCGGTGCGGGCGTCCGTCAGGGGCTTCAGGTCGACAAGGGCGGGCGGATCCGAATCCTGGACCCGAAGATGCTGGGCCTCCCAGACCCCTTTGAAGAGCGCAATGAACGGGGACTGGTCGTCTGTCAGAATCTTCGTCTTGGTGTCGCAGTCCTCCATGTTCTGGAAGGGGAGCACCTCGACGCCCTTCAGGAACTCGTCCCACTCCGAGGCGTATTTCCGGGTGTAGAGATCCCGCAGCTCGGACTCGAGCTTCGAGGCCTCACGTTCGATTTTCAGATCCGCATAGCGGTGGGACAGGGCTTCGGCCTTGGTCTTCAGGGCCGACTTCACGTAATCGTTCCAGCCCTCCTGCGTGAACAGCCCGGAGAAGGAATAGTTGAACTTCAGGAGGTCCCGGCCGCGACCGCTGACGAAGCGCTCTCCCGTGACCTTCGGAAAGGTGCTCTTCCCGGAATCGATCGTCTCGCGGAAGGTCTGGAGCACCCAGAGACCCTGGCGCAGCTCGGTGTTGATGCGGTTGACGATCATCTTGTCGACGGGGATGCGCCAATCTTCCTTGCGGTCGAGCTGGGTCAGGAAGAATCTCAGCTGGCGATCGGCGTTCGACGACGGCTGTCCCCCGACGCCGGAAAACCACCGCCCGTCCTGGGTGAGGACATGCTCGAGAAGATCGTGCTCCTTCTCGGCGGGGAGATCGCCGGCGAGCATCTGGTAGACGCGCTGCAGGTCGTCCAGCCGCTCGGTGTCTTCGGGCGTTCGCGACTCCTTGCGGAAGATATCGTCCAGCTCCTTGCGGAGACGCTCGCCGAGGGGGACCAGGAAGAGCCGCTTGAGCGACGTGAAATAGAGGGATCTCAGGGCCGGGTTGACGACGTTTCCCCTGTAAAGGCCCCAGCGCTGCGATACCGGGGGGCCGTGGCGGTCGAAGCCGTCCAGCGTCTCGATTTCGTGGCGCAGGCCCTCGAGGGCGTCGAGCGCGACGGCGGGGGAGGCCTTTTCGCATTCGCGCACCTTCGCGGCGGAAGCCTCCGCGGAGTTCAGGAGACCGCGGTTGCCGACAAACGAGGCGACCAGCGCGATGCTCAGGAGGATCGTCCCGACGGCGGACAGGCCGAGCGTCCCGAAATGCAGGATCTTATGCCGCCGCTGGGCCTTGGCCGACGTCCGCGCGAGCGTCTGGTCCGGAAAGATGATCTTCGTGAAGAGGTGATTGATGAAGTAGCTCTTCTTGTCGACGGGCGCCGGGGCGGGCGCGGACTCCTCCTTGAGCCCGAAGGCCGCGCTCATGGAGCGGATGACCTGGTCGATCGGCGTTCCCTCCTGCGTGCCGCTGGTGAAGTAGAACCCGCGGAAGTAGGAGGTCTCCTGGAAGGGATTGGGTCGGAAGAGCATCTCCACGAAGTCCGCGAGCTTCTTCATGCCGGCCTGGAACTGGACGGGAAAGAGGAAGATGTTCTGCTTCTTGGCCGGCGGCCGCTCGCTGGCCAGCGAGGCCAGGCGCTGGGACGACAGGTTCCGGAATAGTTTCTGGGTTTCCTCCTCGAAGATCTCCCGGTAGGGCTTTCCGGCCGACGGCGCATAGGGGAGAGTGCAGCCCCAGACCTGGGCGCGCTCGTTCTTGGAGAAATCCTCGAAGAACTCCACGAAGCCCTGGAAGAGATCGCACTTCGTGAAGAGCAGGTAGACCGGGAACACGATCTCCAGCTGCGACGTGAGCTCGTCGATCCGGCCCCGGATGTTCTTCGCGTGCGCTTCGAGCTGTTCTTCGGTCGAGCCCAGCAGGTCGGAAATGCTGACCGCAACCATGGCCCCATTGATGGGCTTACGCTTCCTTGCCTGCTTGAGCAGGTTGAGGAAACCGATCCACTCGTCGCGGTCGTCGATTTCGGTGGTATAGCGCCCCGCGGTGTCGAGCAGGATGCCCTCATCGGTAAACCACCAGTCGCAGTTCCGGGTGCCGCCGACACCCCGGAGCCCCTTGCGGCCCTGGCTCGTGTAGGGAAAGTTGAGGCCCGACTCCTGGAGGGCGGTGGACTTTCCCGAGCCGGGCGGGCCGATGATCATGTACCAGGGCAGCTTGTACAAGGCGCCCTTCCCCAGTCGGGACGTCTTGAGCGCCTGGATCGCCTCGTCCAGCTGCGTCTGGACCGCCTGCACGTCGGCCCGCTGGTCCGGACGGGCACTGGCCACCTGTTCCTGGGCCTGAGCTTTCAGCTTCTGCTCGATGAGCAGCGCGCTGCGGACCGCCATGGCCTTCTGGATCACGATCAGGACGAAGGCCACGACCAAGACCCCGACGACCGCAAGGAGGCGGATCTTCTTGTCCAGGTGGAACTGCTCCCCGCCGAACCAGATCAGGAGGAGGATGATGATCAGCAGGAGGATCAGCGTGGTTCCTCCTTTGGTGATGGCGGCAAGGATCTTCATGTGCAGCGCCTTCTCAGTTCAGGGACTTGACCAGGTTCTCGGCCGTCGACCCCAACAGCGTGGACAACAGGATGAACAGGAGGATGATCAACAGCCCGCACGCCGCGGCCACGAACCAGGCCGGGAAATTCTTCACGATGCCGGGCATCGCGTCCGGCGGCTGCCAGCCGGAGGAGAGCCCCCCCGTCCCGGGTGCCGCGCCGGCTCCTCCGCGGATCTCGCGCAATATCGTGTCCATGAGGACCTTCTTCTTTTCCATGCCCTGAAGGTCCACGTATTTCCCCCGGAATCCCAGGGCCAGGCAGAGGTAGTACACTTCGAGCACGGCGTTCTTCTTGGCGCCGCGAAAGGCGTCGATCTTGTTGTAGAACTCCTCGCCCGCCGCGAAATCGTTGAAATAGGCCAGCTGCAGAGGCCTGTCCGCCCACGATTCCTTCAGCGGCCAGGACGACGTCAGGATCATCTCGTCGATGAACGCGGAGATGGCGTATTTCGCCTGTTGCACGTCGTCCTGGGGGATGTCCGCCTGCCGGGCTTTCGTCTCCAGCGCGCGGAACTGCTCGTCGATCTTCTGGCGCAGCACTTCGGCGTCTCCCGGATCGCTCGACCGCTTGAGCTGGAGCGCGAAGGCGAGCAGGTCGCCGCAGAGGTCGGCCAAGGCCGGCGCGGCCGCCGACGGCGTGGTGTCAGGCATGCGTTATTCCTTCACTCCCATCAATTCGAGCTTCAAGTTCTTGAACTCCGGCGGGATGTAGAACGAGATCGAACGGGATTTCTTCACCGCCTCCCAGTGCTCGCCGGTCTTGTCCACCTGGAAGTACTGCCGTCCCGGCTGCACCGGGATCTCCGCCGGGGGGGTCGGCAGGTGCCGCAGCACGAGGCCTTTGAGCGCCGCCGCAATGAGCTGGTCCACGCGGTCGCTGGAGCTGACCTTGGCCTTGAGGGGCACTTCCCTTATGATCTTCTCCTCGGGAACTTCCGCCATCACCGCCAGGTAGAACTGACCTTCGAGCAGTCGGTCGTCCCGCAACTGACCCTTGAAAAGCGAATCTCGCTGTCTCTCCAGGGGAATCGGCGCGCAGCGGGTGGGGATCACCGTGCCCATCAGGTCGGAAATCTTCTTTTCGATCGCGGCGAAGGTCGCGCCCACCGCATCGTGGTTGTACTGCGGCAGGTCCTTGGGATGGCCTTCGCCGGAGAACGTGAACAGCTCTCCCGCCAGCCGGGCCAGGACCAGGAAGACGCTCTCCGGGTGGACGTCCGCATGGCTGTGCAAGTGCATGAGCACTGGAATTGTCGCGTTGACGGTATGAAGGAACCAGAAATTCGCAGCCTCCGACATCGTGAATTCCACCAGGCCCGCCGATCGCTGGCGGCGCTGGGAGGACAGGTCGCTGCTCTTGGCCGAAATCATCTCCAGAATCCGCCGCAGGTACGCCAGGAGCTGTGGCGACGAGGAGAGAAACAGGCACGGGGGGACATAGGTGTCGCTCAGCATGTACTTCCCGGAAGCGCTGCGCGCCAACTCCGCGATCTTGAGGGTCACGTAGTCGTCCAGAGGCTCTCCTTCGAAGAGGATCCGCAGCGTCTTGGCCGCCAGCACCACCTCGCGTTCGCTTCCTCCGCTGTTCTCGTCCGCGGCGGAGAGCGTCCGGCGATGGTAGCGGGTGGGACGGCCGTCGGCCACGCCCTCGGCGCTGAACGCCAGGGCGCCGGCCCGCGCCAGGGGCGAAGCCAGGTACACCCCGAGCGAGTTCCGCTTCGCGTCAAAGGCCGTCTCGATCGGACGCGCGGGAGGCAGCGGATCCAGATCGGGCGTGTCCACCGCGACTCCGTCGGAGAGGATCGCCGAGCATTTCGACAGGACGAACTCGCCGTTGGAGAGCGCATCGGTGTTGATCTGGATCCGGCACACCCCCCAGCCGAGCGACCGGATCGCGGACAGCCGCCGCGAGATCAGGTTCTCGGTGTAGCGGTCGGCCTGCTGGAAGTGGTGCGGAGTGAGAAACATCCCCTCGCTCCACAGGACTTTCTGGGCGTATTCCACGAAGCGCTCCTGATTGTAAGTCTTGGACTACTTGTCCGTCTGGATGTGGAAACCGGTCAACCGGAGGGCGGTGCCGGCGTCCTTCTTGGGGATCACCAGCTTCCTCGGACCCTTGTCGTCCTCCCGGGGAAACAGGGCGAAGAATCCGATGAAGCGAACGCTGTCGGGAAGTTCGCCGAGATTCAGCTCGACCAGCTTGTCGTCGGCAACGCCCGGCTGAACCGTGATCTGCTTCATCGCGACGATATCGTCCGCCAGGGCACCCTTGTCGTCCGTCCAGAGCTTGTCGACGGTCGCCTGGTTGAATCGGGAATCATCCTTCAGCTGGTAGATCCGGAGGTCGACCGCGGTCGATTCCTTCCGATCGTTCTCGTTCATCGGCTTCATGCCGCGAAGGTAGACCCAGGTGGGTCCGCCGCAGGCGGATAACAGAGCCAGGGCGGCGCACAGGAGAGCGGTTTTCTTCATCAGCATTTCCTCCCTATTTCTGGGGTGAATCCTTCTGGGTCATGGAGGGGGGCGTCGGCCGCCCGGAACGCTTGGACGTATCGCCTTTCTTCTCCGCGGACTGTTTGGCGTCGCTGTCGTGCAGTGCGAGATACCCCTTGCGCACGTTCGGATAGATCAGCTCGTTGAAGAGCTTGCTGTTCTCGGCGAAGATCTCGTGGAAGACCTCGGAATACCGTTTCCAGGCCCGTTTCTCCGCGCTGGCCAGGAAGCCGCCCTTTCCCATCTCCTTGCCTTCCTGTTCGACGACTTTCGGGTCCAGGCGCTTGAGCACCGCCGAGAGCGACTCCTGCACGCCCGCCAGAAGTCCCAGCTGGTGCATCGTGAGGTCCTTGAAGGCATTGTCGAGCGCGTCCCGGATGGCCTTCGGATCGCGGGGAATCCGCCAGTCGAGGAGGTAGCGCCCCATATCGCCCGGCCCGCCGCCGCCCTTGAGGGGATTCTTCTCCTTGGAGAAGATCATCGAAAGGTCCGCGCTGAACTGCTCTTCGAACTCCTTCCGTCCCCGCAGGCTCTTGGAGATCCAGTCGAAGGTCAGCTCCAGAACGTTTGCCAGCTGCTTCCCGAACAGCTCCGCCTGCTCGGCCGTCTCGAACTTGCCTTCGCCCACGAACTGCGCCGACAGATCGTTCATCACGCGAAGTCCCGCCTGGGAGAAGGTCTCCTGCACCTTGATCTCCGCCTCTTTCCGTCGGATGGCCGTTGTACGCTCCGGCACCACCGCTCCGTCCGTCGACCGGAAGCGGGAGCGCAGCTGCACGAGGATGGACCGGGCATTGTCCGGTCCCACCGCTTGGACCATCGACTGGATCATCCCCCGGAGCAGCTTCCTGCGCTGCTCCGGCGGGGAGGAGGCGTGCCGCGCATAGGCGATCGGCAGCTCCTCCACCAGGTGCGCCAGCTGCCGGGAGGGATCCACCATGACCAGGGTGCGATCCCCTCCCTCGTCCTCGAGCGCCGTCACGAGCAGCGAATAGAGGCCGATGGAGATTTTGTCGCCGTCCTTGATGTCCACTCCGGAGTTGGCCTCGATCTTCCGGCCGTTGACGAAAGTCCCGTTCGTGCTTCCCAAGTCGGTGATCTGGAGCGATGTCCCCTGGCGGTCCACCCGCGCGTGCTTGCTCGACACGCGCTTCTCGCTGTCCGGAAGCGGAATGTCGTTATCCGCGGAGCGGCCGATGAAGGCCTTCTCCTTCTGCAGGACGTGCTCCGTCGGCACCAACTCCTTCGCCGTCGTCAGGGTCACGGAGATCTTGTAGGTGGTCATGGGGAGGGGCCCTTCCCCGGCCCCGGAAGCTCCTCGAGGAGTTCGCTGCAGAGCTCGAAGATTTCCCGGTCGCGATCGTTCTTCGAGAAAAGCTCGATGCGGACCCGGTCCTCGAGCGCCGCGAGTTCCGTCATCACCTGGTCCATCAAGGTCTCAGGCTTGTCGGCCGGACAGTCGGCGGGCCCCGTCGCGAAGCTGAATCCGGGCACTCCGGTGACGAGCTTGAATCCGAAAAGCAGGAGGTCCGACCAGAGGCGCTGGGGTAGCGCCCGGGGACGCTCGTCCCGGTCCTCCTGGAGGTGGAGCACGGCGTGCGACGAGAAGACTTCCTTCTCCCGCTCGACGATGGGCATGAGCTCGCCGGCCACGCGCGCGGCGGCGGGCGACTTCTTGCCGTCGAGCCAGAGCGCGAGCTTCTTGAGGACGCGCTGGACGCCGTCCTCCACCGCGAGCAGATCGGTCCCGTCGTTCACGAGCATCGTGCGGAAGAAGAGCATCCCCA
>DATGFI010000035.1:0-13108 GCA_035309205.1 Planctomycetota bacterium
TCGCGCTGGTGGACGAGCGCGAGCAGCTGTCGGATGAGCCGGCACAGAGAGTCGTTGACCCTCGCGGCGTTCTCGATGTGAAGGACGAGTCGGGGCACCGCTCCGGGGCGGTCCATCTCCGTTGCCAAGCGCTCCAGAATCTCCCCGGTCGTCCTTCCATCGCAATCGAGTCGGATGCTTCGATGCATGGAGTGCGGATTCTACCCGGGGAGGAATCGGGATTCAAGATCTTAAGAACGTCGATTAAGGGAGCCGCTTCGGAGGTCGCCGTCGGCGCAGTCCGGAGTCCGCCGGCGGGAGCGGAGTGCGGCGGGTGCTCTTTTTCAACTCGCGCTCGGCAACGGCCATGTCTCCGTTGTCCAGGCGGTCGAGGTCGTCCAGGAGGTCCGCGGCGGTGCGGTAGCGCAGGAGGGGCTCCCGGAACGTGAGCTTGGTGAAGACGGCGTCGAAGCCGCGCGACAGGCCCGGAACGCGCACGCTGAGCGGGACGGGGCGGCTCTCCAGGTGCCGACGCCGGATTTCGTCGGCCGTCGGGGCGGCGAAGGGCTGGCTTCCGGACAGCATGAAGTACCACAGAACGCCGCAGGCGTAGAGGTCGGTGCCCGGAGACGGCTGGGAGCGCTGGCGCTCGGGCGCCAGGTACAGCTGGAGCTCGGCGGAGCCGGTGTCGGCGCGAGCGGGGGCGAGGCCGAAGTCGGTGATCTTGAGCTCGCGTGAATCGCTGATGATGACGTTGCGGGCTTTCAGGTTGCCGTGGGGAGCGCCGCGCGCGTGAGCGGATCCCAGGCCGGCCGCGATCTGCTTGAGGATCTGGATCGCGTCCTCCGGCGGCAGTCGGACGCTGCCGACGACGTGGTCATAGAGGGGAATCCCCTCGACGAATTCGCTGACGATGCAGGGGGCGCCGTTCCAGGTCGCGATGCGCAGCGTTCGGGTGACATTCGGGTGCAGGACGGTGACGGCGCGCCGGACCAAGCCGCACGGAGGGCGCTTGTCCCTCAGGACCTTGAGGGCGACCTCCTGCCGCAGGGTCTCGTGGAAGGCCCGGAAGACGGTCCCGTTGGGGCCGCTGCCGATCTCCTCTCGGATGGTGAGCGGAAGGGCGGGAGCCGCCGGCTCGGCTGGCGGCGCTTCGAGACGGCGCCCGCATTCGGGGCACTCGTAGCCCTGGTCATGCACGGCGTTGAAGCGGTACCCGCAGCCGTGGCACTCGACCACGCGCTTGCCCTGCTGGGCGAGGAGTTCGGCGACCTGGGCCGGCGAGATGACGTTCCGCTCAACGAGGATCTCGCCCAGGTAGCGGTGGATGTTCTGGGTCGCCAGGCGAGTCTTGACGGCGTAGGCGTCGAGGATCTGGGTGTCGCTGGCGAGTCCGCGCTGGATCAGGAGCTCGCCGAAGGGGGGCGAAGAAGGCGTCGACTCGAGGGACAGGCGCAGGAGCTCATCCGCTTCCTGAGGGGTGAGGAAGCCCTGTTCGACGAAGATCCGGTCGAGCGGGACGCAGGAGGAGCGCCGGCTTTCGATGCAGACGCAAAGCTGGGTACCGGTGAGGTATTTCTTCTGGACGGCGATCCGAGCCAGTCGCCGTTCGCGCTCCGAGAGCATGTCCTATCCCCGCACAACGAACGGCTCGCCCCCGGTCGCTGAACTGGGGGCAATATAGAATTCCCTCCGCCGCGAGTACAACAAAATTCCGACTCGAGCAAACCGCCCGGGCCGGACGTCCCCGGGGAGGGGCGGCGGCTCTTTCGGACCGCTTCCTTGACAAGCGCAAACGGGCCACCATAATATGGGTACTTATGTGGAGAGCCTGGGGGATCGCCCTTCTTCTTCTGTCGCCGCAGGATCTGGGCGTCCGCATCACGGCCCCCGAACACGAGATTGCCTTCCGGCCGCCCTCCGGATGGGTCCGGCACATCGGCCTGGGGTCCACCGTTGCCAAATTCCGCCAGCCTGGGGAGATGCAGACCCCCGCGGAGCTCCTGGTCTCCCATCTGAGCAGCTCCAATCCCACGCCGCTGGAGGTCTTCAAGCGCCAGGCCCGCGAGAACATCAAGGAGAAGTATGCCGGGTCGAAGATTCTGGAGGAGAAGGATCTCAAGCTCGGGGGGAAGGCCGCCTATCGCATCGTCTTCTCCCATGCCGATCTCGTCTATCTGAAGACCGTCGTCCATCGCTCGAACCTGGAGTACTACATGCTGGACGCGTCCTTTCCTCCCGATCAGGCGGACAAGCTCAAGCCGCTCGTGGAAGCGTCGATCTCGACCTTCGAGATCGTCCCCGCCGAGCTGACCCTCGACGAGCGCGCCGCCGAGAGCCGCGCCATGGTCCTGCTGAAGGAGGCCAGGGTCGATCCCGCCCTCCTGGGCGAGCACTGGTTCAGCATCCACCTGACGGGCCGGAAGGTGGGCCACATGCGCCTCCGGGTGACTCAATCCAAGGGAAGCTACGAGTTCGAGTCGGAGGTGCGAAGCGAGTTCGGGGAGGGCAGCTCGAACGCGACCGCCTCCCATGGAAGCTTCTCGCCCGACGGGCGCATCCAGAAACTCGAGACCGAAGAAGCCAAGATCAGTCCCAAGCAGAAGTGGACCTTCAAGGCGACGGCCTCGATCGACGGCGGGCAGGCGCGGATCAGCCGCGACGTCAACGGCGTCGTCGAAGAGCGGACGGTGCCGGTCGAACCGGGCGTTCTTTTCAGCGACGTGGCCGAGATCCTGCGGCCCCTGCTTGTCAGCGCGGGGAAAGGCATCTACCTCTTCAAGGTGCTCTCGCCGTACTCGGACGAATGGGGGCCGGAGACGGTCGAAGTCAGCGGCCTCGAGAACATCGAGCTTTACGGCAAGCCCACGGACTGCTTCATCGTGCAGACCAGCGTCGGCGTGCGCCGCAAGACGACGTATACGTACCTGCCCGACCGGAGCCTGTACCGGGTGGGCGGACCCAAGGACATGTATTCCGTCCGCGCCTCGACCAAGGACGAAGCGCTGAAGCCCTAGGGGACGGCGGCGGAGGGACCGCCGCGTCCGAGAGAGAGGGGGGGTCGTGCTGACCATCGCTGCCTGTCTTCTGCTTTCCGGCATTGCCGATCTCGAGGACCTTGCGAGGAACCGGGACGTTCAGTGGACGTGCGAGGCGTCGACCGGGCGTCACACGCTTCGCGCGGGCCGAACGTCGATCATCTTCCTTCCCGGGCTTTCCTCCGCTCTCGTCAACAACGCGCCGTTCGCGCTGAGCAGCCCGGTCAGCGTCGAAAGCGGCCGCATCAAGCTTCCTCCCGAACTGGCGCGGATGGTCGAGATGGCCCCGCCGAGGCGGTCGGCGGCCCTGGCCAAGACGCTGCCTTCCTCGGCTCCTCTGGCGCCGGTCAAGGACGCGGAGCCGAGCCCCCGCGCCGGCACGCTGCTCGCCGGCACGGTCATCGCGATCGATCCGGGACACGGTGGAATGCACACCGGCGGCAAGGGCAACAACGGGCTCCTGGAAAAGGACATCAACCTGGGAGTCGCCCTCCATCTGCAGGAGTACCTGCAGTCGTGGGGAGCGCAGGTGGTGATGACCCGTCAGAACGACCGCCATTTCGACCCCAACGTGGACGACGACCTGGACGCCCGGGTTCGGATCGTGAATGCCCGGAATCCGGATCTCTTCCTGTCGATCCACACGAACTACGTGCCGGCCTCCGGACCCCGGGGCTTCGAGGTCTGGGTTCCCCGCTGCAGCGGCGCGCGCGACCGGAACAGCCGCGCCTTGGCGACCTTCCTCCGCGACGAGCTGGGGGGCGTCTGGGGCGCCGACGAGGATCGGGGGACCAAGGACGAGCACAATCTCCGGGTGCTGAAGGGCACGCACTGCCCGGCGGCTCTCATCGAACTGGAGTTCGTCTCCAATCCTGGCGTCGAGCGGATGCTGGGCCAGCCCGGCAAGCAGCGGGAACTGGCCCGAGCAATCGCCGAAGCGGCGCGGAAGTGGCTCGGCCGCTAGCTTTGTTGTAAAAGCAAGGCCGGTCCCTATAATACGGCACAACATGCGACCGTTCACCTGGCCGGCCCTCCTTCTCCTGGCGGCTTGCGGCGGACCCGAACCCAATCTCCGCAGTCAGGATCCGTACGAGCGCTTCCTCGGCGAACGAGAGCTTCTGGAGCGCAATGATGCGGCCACCATGGGCGAGATCGTCAACCTCCTGGAGGACCCGCACTTCCTGGTGGTGGTGGGCGCGATCGAGCTTCTGGCCCACCAGAAACGTCCGGAGTTCCTCCAGCACATCGCCCCGAAACTGAAGCACCCGCACCCGCTGGTCCGCGAGACGGCCTGCGCCGCGATTGCCACCATCCACAGTCCCGACGGGGTGCCCCTCCTGATCGAGACGCTCAAGGATTCCGATCCTGCGGTCCGCCGCGCCGCCCTGAAGGCCCTGGCGCAGTTCCCGGAGGTTCCACAAACTCAGGCGGCCCTGATCGAGGCGGTCGCGGACAAGGACATCAGCGTCTCGTACATGGCGCACCGGCTGCTCTCGGAAAGGACCGGGAAGACGGGCGTTCCCCGATCGCGGGAGGCCTGGACCGAGGCGCTCAAATGAAGGCCCACCTGGCCCCAGGCCGCGTGGACTATGACGGCAGTCAGATCCACTCGCTCTGGGCCTATCGGACCTACGGGGTGCAGGGGGACTCCATCGTCGCTTTCCAGGGGGCCTGCGAGATCCCGTTCTCCAACATGGTGGACCTGGAGGACGTTCGGGCGAAATCCCGCATCGCCAGCCCCCTCATGCTGCACTTCATTTGCGAGCATTTCGACCTGGATCTGGAGAAGGCGGTGCTTCGGCAGAGGCTCTTGGCGGCCATCGTCCGCGACGAACTCGGCGGCGAAGTGCGGCGCGACGGGGACGACCTCTTCCTGGGGCCCGGCAAGCTGTCCATTTCGATCGCGACGCTGACCCCGGTCTCGTCGAAGATCCACTTCGGGATCAACATCCGACGCGAGCTCCACGTGAACGTGGAGACGCGCGGCCTGGAGGACCTCCGCGTGGACCCGACCGAGCTGGCGGGGCGCGTCCTGACGCAGTACGCGGCGCAGATCGACGGCATTCATGACGCCCGCACCCGGGTGCGCGGAGTCCCATGAGGAAGATTCCGGACCCCAGGGCCCCGAGCCGGACCCGGAGGGAAGGGGTCGCCCTCCCGCCATGAACGGCAGGAAATGGCTCATTCATGCCCTGCGCATCGTCATCACCATCGCGGCGGCGGTGATCGTCGTGCGCATGATCCGCTGGCACGACTATTGGATCTTGACCGATCCGTCGCTCGACAGACCCAGCTATCACGACGGGACCTCCATCGCCTCGGCGGGCTTCGTCTCCGGTCACACCTGGCGCGTCACCTGGGCGGACGGCCGGGAAACGCTGGTCCTGGATCTCCAGAGGCGGGAGGGCTTCCTCACCCTGTTCGGGCGGATCCACAAGCCCCTGTATTTCGCGATGCTGGGCGCGCTTCTGGTTCCGTTCTTCTGTCTGGCTGGCCGCTGGTGGCTGCTGCTCCGGGGTCAGGGATTCCAGGTCCCGCTGAGCCGGGTCTTCTTCGTGACCTACGCCGGAGCCTTCTTCAACAACTTCCTTCCCGGCTCCGTCGGTGGCGACCTCACGAAGGCCATCCTGGCGGCCTCAGGAGAGGAGCGCAAGGCGGCGGTGGCCGGGACGGTCATCCTCGACCGGGTGGTCGGCCTGTCGGTGATGATCGTGCTGGGGGCCGTCAGCCTGACGCCCCAGCTGGGATTCTACTGGTCCCCTGCGGGGGACCGCCGGCTGGTCCTTCTCATCTACGGCCTTCTGGGGGCGATGATCCTGGGGTATCTCGTCTACTTCAGCCCGCCCTTTCGACGCCTGCTGGGGCTTCTGCCGTTCAAGAAGACCGTCGCCGAATTGGACGAGGTGTTCCGGTCGGCGCGCGAGAAGAAGGCGGTCGTGACGCAGGCGGCGGGCCTGTCGCTGGTCGCGCAGGCCGCGGGCATTCTGTGCATCTTCGGCCTGGCCCGTTCCATGGGCATCCCGAACCTCTCGGTGGTGCAATTCTTCATTTTCGAGCCGATCATCTTCATCGTGACCGCCCTGCCGATCTCGATGGGGGGCTGGGGCGTCCAGGAATACGTCTATCAGCGGCTGTTCGGCGACTTCGGGGGCATGGACCCCAACCACGCCATCGCGCTGTCGGTCCTCTACAAGCTGACGCTGATCCTGATCTCCATCCCCGGGGGATTGCTCTTCGCGCTGGGCGCGGCGCGGCGTCGGTCGATTCCGGGCGCCGTCCCGTGATCGGAGGTTTTGAGTGTCTTTTTGGGGGGCTCCTGTATAATTTCCGGAGTTCCCTCCCGGACGGATCGGCAGTGGTACAGATCGCGAGCGTCGGATGGCAGTGAAGACCTGGGGCGATTTCGAGATCAATTTTGAACGCCTCCTCGGCCGGGGCGGCATGGGCGCCGTCTACATGGGCCGCCAGATCTCGCTCGATCGACCCGCGGCCATCAAGATCCTCAAGAGCGACCTCACCTCCAATCCCGAGTTCGTCAAGCGCTTCAACCGCGAGGCCGCCCTTCTGGCCCGCATCGTCGACAACCACGTCGTGCAGATCTTCGGTGCCGGCGAGGCCGAGGGACAGCATTACTACGCGATGGAGTACGTCGAGGGCGAGGACTACGCCTCCAAGGTCAAGAAGGGCCACAAGTTCACCCTGGAGGAGGTCCTCAAAGTCGGGGAGTCCGTCGGCATCGCCCTGCAGATGGCCTGGCGGCACCGGATCGTCCACCGCGACATCAAGCCGTCGAACATCCTCCTCACCAAAGACAACGAAACCAAGGTGATGGACTTCGGCCTGGCCAAGAACCCGGAGTCGGACCTGACCGCCTCCGAGGTCATCATGGGCACCGCGAAGTACATGTCCCCCGAGCAGGCGACCGGCGGCGCCTGCGACATCCGGAGCGACCTTTATTCCCTGGGCGTGGTGCTCTACGAGCTGGCCGCGGGCCAGCCGCCGTTCACCGGCGAGGGCGCAACCGCGATCATGTACCAGCACGTCCACAAGCAGCCCACGCCGCCGCGCCAGATCAATCCCTCCATCCCGGTCCCCGTCGAGGCGATGATCCTCCGGCTGATGGCCAAGGATCCGGAAGCCCGCTATCCGAGCCCCGACGCCCTCATTTCCGCGATCCGGGGGATCCAGGACGGGGTGACCCCCGACGAGAAGTCGACCCTCTACAACGAGACCATCCGGCTGGAGGATGCCAAGCAGAGAACCGGGGTCGGGCCCAAGTCGGCGGCGACCGCGCCGATGCCCGAGGCGCCCAGGCCTGGTTCCGGGGGACTGGTGGCGGGATTGGCGGCCGCTGCTCTCGTCCTGGGGGTGGGCGGCTACTTCCTCTTCAAGACGATGCATCCCGACGCCTCCAGTCTGGCGTCGCTCGACAAAGGCGCTCCCGTCGACAAGCCGGAGCTGAAGAGGCCCGATCCTCCGGCGCTCGACCCCCCGCAGAAGCCGCCGGACCCCGCGCCGGTCCCCAACCTCAATCCGAACCCGCTCCCCGCTCCGGCCGCCCCTTGGGAAGAGTCCCGCCGTCGGGGACTTGAGGCCTTCGGTGCCCGGCAATGGTCGATGGCCTTCACCCAGCTCGAGGAGGCGGAACGCTTGGGGGCCAAGGACGTGGCGGACAAGAAGCTCCAGGCCCGCGCGAACCAGGAGATCGAGAAGGGCGAAGCCGAGACCGACGAAGAAGCGGCGCTTCAGCACTTCGAAGCGGCCCGCAAGTTCGTCGACGACGAGGCGCTGCGCCTGCGGATCAAGTCGGTCTCCTTCCGCCGCTGGCGCAAGAGCGCCGAGAAGAGCGAGGGCGGCGACTGGTTCAAGGCGGCCGAGGACTGGAAGCGGGCGGTGGAAGTCGCCGACGAGGTCCAGATCGAGGAGGCCCGGGAGCGGCAGAAGTTCTGCGCGACGTTCGCCGAGGCTGTGAGTTCTCGGACGAGCAAGAACTGGCCGCGCGCTCTGGAGCTCTACAAGGAACTGGCGAAGAATCCGCGCGGACAGTCGGTGACGATCGAGCTGGAGATCAAGCGGGCCGAGACGGAACTGGCGGCCGCGGCGGAGACGCTGGCCCGGGATGCGCGACGGGAGTACGACGGACTGCTGGAGCAGGGGCGGGCGCTCATGAAACGCGCCTTGTGGGCCGAAGCCAAGGCGGTCTACGACCGGGCGTCGGGCGCCCAGTTCAAAGAATTCCCCCACGACGAGCTCCTGCTCCGCCGGGAAGAGGTGGGCCTGGCCCTCGCCGCGCCCCCGGGGATGATCTATGTGCCCGGAGGCAAGTTCGTGATGGGCGGAGGGACCTCGGTCGACGGCCCCGAGGGCGAGGCGACCGTCTCCCCGTTCTACATCGACGACCGCGAGGTGCGCGTGGCGGACTACGCGGAGTTCGTGAAGGCCCTCGACAGTTTCGGTCATACCCCCGCCTGCCTCAAGGAGGAGCCGCCGAACAAGAAGCACGTCCCGGCGGACTGGGAATCGCAGAAGGCGGAGGACGCCGTGGTCGGCGTCGACTGGTGGGACGCGGCCAGCTACGCGGCTTGGCGCAAGAAGCGCCTCCCGAGCGAAGCGGAGTGGGAGCGGGCCGCGGGATTTGATCCCAGCGGCCGCCGGCTCTATCCGTGGGGTGCGAAGTACCAGAAGGAGGCCGGGAAGAGCTACCTCGGCATCGACGGGATGGGCTCGGGCGTAATCGAGTGGACGGCGGACTGGTTTCAGCGCTATCCTTGGAGCAAGTCCGAGCATCCGGATTACGGGGAGAAGAGAAAAGTGGTCCGCGGCGGCGTGCTGCTCATCGAGGACGCGCCCGAGAGCACCAAAGTCACGCACCGCTTCTGGTATCTCCCGATGTACCGGGGCCGCAAGGTCGGATTTCGCTGCGTGCAGGATATGCCCGAAAAGTGAGCTTGGAGGAAGGATGAAGAAACTTGGGTGGGTCGTGCTGGCCGCGCTGTCGTACTCCTCGATGCCCGGTTGCGGCGGCGTCTCGAAGCAGGAGCTGGACTCCGTGAAGGCCGAACTCCTGGCGCACGACGAGCAGGTCAAATCGCAGCTGAAGACGGAACTCACGGGCATTGACCAGAAGTACGTCACGGTGCAGCAGCTGCAGCTCAAGGTCGAAAAGCAGCTCGAGGATCTGGCCAAGCTTCAGAAGGATCTGACGGAACTGGCCAAGAGCGTGGATGATCGCGCGAACGTCGCGACGGGCAACGCGCTCAAATCGCTGCAGTTCGAGGAGAAGCTCATGTCCGAGCGGCTGGCGGAGCTCCGGTCGCTGATCGAGGAGCTGAAGAAGAAATAGCGTGCGACAGCCCGACGCGAGGGATGCGGCCTGGATTCTCGTCCTGGCCCTCCTCGCGATCCTGGGAATCCGGATCCTGGGACTACCCCCCGTCCTGGCCGGCGCGCTCCAGCAGACGGCGTTCTTCGGGGCGCCGCTCCTCTACGCGCGCGGGACGGGACTGAACCCCCTTGCGGCCAGCGGCTTCCTTCCGCTTGGTGTGCGGCGGACGGCTCTCGTTCTTTTGGCGTCGCTCGGGAGCCTGTGGCTCCTCTACGGGCTGTCCAAGGTGGAGACCGACCTTCTCCGGATCGCGGGATTTGCCCAGCAGGCCCGTGCCGAGGAGCAGGAGCTGGAGCGCGGCCTGGAAACGGCCCGGGAGAAGGTTCCGATTCCGGTGTTCGTGGCGCTCGTCGTCGTGGCGCCGCTCTGTGAGGAAAGTTTCTTTCGCGGAATCCTCTTTCGCGGTCTTCAGGCCCGATTCGGCCTGGCGCTCGCGGTCGGGGTTAGCTCCGTCCTCTTTTCTGCGGCCCACTCGACCCTCGTCCAGAAGGGCATGACGATCTTCCTGGGCGCCTACTTCGCCGTCCTGGTCCACGTGACGGGAAGTCTCTGGGCGGGAATTCTCGCGCACGCCTTCAACAACTTCGCGGTGGTGACGCTGACGTGGATGTACGGCGCCGAGCTTAAGGACCTGCCGATCCCGTGGTGGATGCTCGTGCTCTCGGCGCTCGTCTTCGGCCTGGCCATGAGCGGCCTGGCGCTCGAACGCGGCGCACCGCGGTCGGGGAGGCCGGTCTCCGGGAGCGCTTGACGTGCAGCAGCTTCCGGATGCCTGAGAGGGGCCGTCACTCCGAGGAGCATCGGCTCTGGTGGATCGCGTAGGCCGTTCTCTCCCTCTCGTCGGCGGGGCTGACGGGTGGCGGGATCCCCAGGGAAGCCAAGGGGCGGGAAGGAACGGTGGCCCGCCTCCGGGTTCTGGAAACCTCGGGTGCCCGCGACCATCGACCGGCCCTTCCACGAGGCGCGCGATCTTGGTGAAGCCGTCGCCTCCGCGAAACTCCTCTTGGCCGATCGTCACCGGGACGCTGCTCGCATCGACGACCGCGGGCTTCGTCTACGTCAAACCGGGAAGGTCGGACGGTTCGGGCCGCGAGGATCCCGAAGCCTCAGGCGAGTCCCTGGTCGTGGCGCTTCAGCAGTCGCGCGCCTTCCGCTTCGTCGATGACGACGAAGCGCTCCGCCGAGTCCTCGTAGGCAGAGACCTCAGCCTGCGCGATGTCGAACCACCACGCGCTTAGGCGGAGCGTTCCCGATTCGATGCGCTCGCGGATGATGGGATAGGAGCGGAGGTGTTCCAGCTGCTGGAGCACGTTGAGCTGCGACAGATGATTGTGCGGTGCGAGATCCGCCTTCATCCGGGCGCCGGCTTCCAGCCTGCGCAGAGGGTCCTTCGCGTGCGAGAGCCACGCGCCCAGGGCCGGGCCGACGTCTCGATGCTCGGCCAGCGCCTTCATGGCGCCGCATTCCGAGTGACCGCAGACGACGATATCGCGGACCTTCAGGCCGATCGACGCAAATTCGATGGCCGCCGCCACCGAACTGTCGCGGTCGGGAACCCCCTTCGCATCGGCCCGGGGAATCAGGTTTCCGACGTTTCGGAGGACGAAGAGATCTCCGGGCTCCGTCGAAGCGAACAGGTTGGCGGCAACGCGGCTGTCCGAGCAGGCGATGAAGAGGGCATCCGGAGACTGCCCGAGCGCAAGCCGGGCGAAGGTCTCCTTGTATTCCGGCCGGCGATTCTTCCGGAAGTCCATGATGCCCTGGATCAGCTTTCGCATGCGGGGGAAAGGTTAAGTCCCGGAGTATCTTCCGTCAAGGGGCAGGTTCGGATCTGCCGCTCGGGTCCTCAGGCGCGCTTCCGCCGCGGGATCCCCCGACCTCCGTCCCGATGGGCACTGCCGATCCGGGGGGCGCGTCACCTGCGCGGCGCTTCTTCACGGCGAAGGTGAATCCCCACCGGTCGGGACTCAATTCCGTCTCCTTCCAGTCTCCGGAAGTCGTCGTGCGCCGTGTGGCGGGTGCCGACCTTCATGCCGGTGGATTGTTTGCCTTCGAAGCTCTTGAACGGGCTCTAGGTTTTCGCCATGTCTTCTTCCAGAATGTCTGTGGGTTTGGCCTCGGAACACTTCCAGGAGATGGATCCCCGCGGGTGATGAGTAGGACCGCGGCCAGTCGCTCATTTCGTAACCCGCGGGGCATGGGGAGGATCTAAGCGGAGGGGAAGATGCCACGAGATCGGGAGGACGCCCTGGTCATCGGCGCCGGCGCGGCCGGTCTTGCCGCGGCCCGGGAACTGTCGCGCGCCGGCCTTCAGGTCGCCGTCCTTGAAGCGCGGAACCGAATCGGCGGCCGCATTCTCACTCTTCGCGACCCTCGTTCGCCGGTCCCGATCGAGCTCGGGCCGGAATTCATCCACGGTCGGGCGGAGTCGACGTTCTCCCTCCTCCGGGCCGGCGGGCTTCGGGCCGACGAAAGTCCCGAGGGCCACTATCTCTCCCGCAAGGGACGGCTGACCCCGGGCACGGGGTTCTGGGAGAGGATCGGCGAAGGCACGGAGGCCATGCAGAGGTTCCTCCGCCGCCATCCTCGGCGCGATTTCTCCTTCGAGGAGTATCTCCGGAGGGCAGGAATCCGGGGGGAGCGCCGCCGGACGCTCCAGGAGTTCATCGAAGGGTTCCAGGCCGCGCACATCGACCGGATCAGCGCGCGCAGCCTCGCCGCCGGGAGCGGCGAAACCAGCGACAGTCAGTACCGTCTGACCAGCGGGTACGACATGCTGGTCGAGGTCCTGGCGCGGGGCCTGGAGCCGGACCGGGTCGCCCTGCGACTGAACACCATCGCGTCGCTCCTCCACTGGAAGCGGGGGGAGGTGGTCCTCGAGGCCCGAAGCGCCGCCGGACGCGTCCTGGAAGAATTCCGCGCCCGCGCGGCGGTGATCGCGATTCCGCACGCGCTCCTGCGCTCCCGATCGCTGGGCTTCGTCCCGGACCTGCGGGAGAAACGGCAGGCCGCCGCCGGACTCGAAGTGGGGCAGGTCTTCAAGATGGTGCTCCGGTTCCGCGACAGCTTCTGGGAGCGGGATCGGTTCCTGGAGCGTCGCCTCCGGAAGACCTTGGAACCCCCGAGGAGTCTCGCATTCCTGCATGCCCGGGACGTCGACGTCCCGGTCTGGTGGACCTCCCTTCCGACCAAGGCCCCGCTCCTGACGGGATGGGCGGGGGGGCCGAAGGCCGAGCGTCTTCTGGATCTGGGGGAGCACGAGCGCGTCGACCGGAGCCTGGCCTCCCTCGCCCGGGGACTGGGGGTGTCGCGCGCCTTCCTGGACGAGCAGCTGGATTCGTGGTCGATTCACGACTGGAGAGCCGACGCCTGGAGCGGCGGCGCCTATTCCTACGTGCGCGTGGGAGGACTTCCCGCCCAGCGGACGCTCGCGAAGTCCATCGAAGGAACGCTGTTCTTTGCCGGAGAGTACACGGAGCTCGACCAGATCGGAACCGTGGCCGGCGCGCTCACGAGCGGCCGCCGGGCCGGCCGGGAACTCGCCGAGCTCCTCAGGAAATAGGGCCTAGCAGGTTGCTGAAAAAGTCCGATTACTCGAGTCGAATCTGATGTCCTTGGTGTTTGATAGGGCATGAGAGGAAACGACGGGAAACAGGGCGATCTGTTCAGCTACGTCAGCCTGGAATCACGCGTCCCCCGCAATCAC
>DATGFI010000036.1:0-3021 GCA_035309205.1 Planctomycetota bacterium
ACGGGAAAGGTACTCGTACAGCCGGAGAACCCGCGTCAGAAAATAGGACGAGATCTCGACCGTCGATTCTCCCACCTTCCAGTCGAAGGCGGGATTACGCTCCAGGATGAGGACCCGCAACCCAGGAAGATGGCGACGAAGAAGGAGGGCCGTCGACGCCCCTGCCAGCGCGCCTCCCAGCACGATGACGTCGTACGTCGTGGACTCCGAGGACTCCATTTTCTCCCGATTTACGGCCGGACGGCACGCCGAAGAAGGGGTTTTCCCGCGCTCCCCCGCCCGGAGAGCGCCGAACCCGTGCGATGATATCGTCCAGGCTGCCCAGGAAGCAAGCCAGGGAACAGTCACGGGCGACCAGCACCCTCCCCTGTCCTGCGGGATGGGTCCGTCGATCGTCCGTCCGCCAGGTCCGACGACCTAGAACGGGCGGAAGACTGGCTGCACCATTAGCGCGGAATCTCGTTCACCGTGTACGCTCCGATCGCATGGACGAGCGGTTCTCCCTTTGCCGACTTCACTCCCCGTGCGGTGACGAGGTAGATGCGGTCCCGGACCAGCGGGGTGGTTGTCAAATCCACGCTGAGCCCGTCTGGCGCAAACGCCGCCTTCGAGACCTCGACGCGAGTCCGATCAAGCTCAGGAGAACCGTAGGCGCCGGTGTACTCATATCGGTAATGCTCGATCGCGTACGAGGCGACGTCTGAGGCGCTTATCGACTCCGCAGGGGACGTGAAGGCGATCCGGAATCCGCTCGGCAGGATCCGAATCTCCTTCATTTCGAAAGGGGTCGCGCCCGTGAAGTCGATCCTGAAGACTCCGCCCCGGTCGGGCTGCGCCATCCAGCCGGGCTCCGTGATGCTCCCGACCCAAAGGCGGCCTTTCGGGTCGAACGCCAGGCTGAGCGGACCCAAGAGGCCCTTCCCCCAGAAGGGGATCGCGCATCCCTGCCATTCCCCGTTCACTTTCTCGACGCTTGCCCGGATGATGGCGCCGCCGAACATCAGCTCCGCCAGGAAGAATTGTCCCTCGAAGGGTCCGAACTTCCCACCCGTCCGGTCGACCGCGACCCCGTTGATCGAATGCGCCCAGCCGTACGGCACCCACACCGTCGGCTTCCCCGGCGGCTTCAGGGTGTGCTCCTTCTGCGCGCGGTTGGGGAATCCATAGAACCGTCCAGGGACGATCGCGCATAGCTTGTTCGTCGCGACCCACTCCCCTTGGTTGTCGGTAAAAAAGATGGTCCCATCCGGCCCGGCGACCCATCCGAGCGGGTTCCGGAAGCCGAAGGCAAGCTCCTCGACTTTTCCGTCGGGAAGGAGCCTCAGCATCGAGCCCGCCCCGGGAATCGTGCGGTCCCCGTACTGCGCGTGAGACCAAACGAGTGACCCGCTCGCGTCGCGCGCCAGGCCGTAGCCGTAATCATACGCCTCAGCGGTCGCCTGATGGAGCGCCGCGACGCGCTCCACCCGATCGGCTTTTCCATCCTTCTCCGTGATCTTGGACAGGTTGCGGCGGTGGAGGACATAGAGGCCATCGCTCTCGGCAAGCATCGAGTAGGCCTCCTGAAAAAGGCCTCCTGCGTAGTCCTCGAAGGTCGCGTTCTTCCCGTCGTCGCCAGGGTCTCGGACGGCGAAGATTTCGCCCAGCTTCATCGATGCGACGTACACCCGCCCCTCCCGGGGATCGACGGCGATCGCGCCGGGCATGACAAGATCCTCACCCGAAGAGGTCTTCGGCCTCGGGTATGCGATCGCGCGATACCCGGGCTGTTCCATCGGCCCCTCGGGTCGGCCGGGATCTGCAAGAACCGGATGTTCCAGGGCCGGAGCTCGCTTCGCCGGAGGCAGCTCGATCGTTCGCGTGCCGGCGTGGAGCGTGCGCCCGTCCAGACGCAGGAGAATCTCCCCTTCCCGCGTCAGGATTCGAGCCCCGTCCGCCCGCCGTTCGTAGCCCAGGAAGGTCCCCGAGCTGGGTGCTTTCAGGTCGGGTCCGATCGGCGTCCCCACGACCGTATACGACCGCACCCGGCCGCGTTCGCGCCGCAGCATGGTCGCCCCCAGATAGACGTTTCTGAGCGACAGCGACTCCACGTCGTAGACCACGAGGTCCCGCGACGGGAAGAGAATCGTGATGCTCTCGACGACGGACTGATCCGGCAGCGTGACGGGGATCTGCGCGACCAGCGGGCCGTCGGCCGGCAGGTTGACTTCGAGCGGCTGGAGCGGTTTGGGGCTGGGCGCGTCCTTTCCTTCCCCGAAGTAAGCCCACAGCGCATCCTTCTGCTTCGAAGAATCGCCCTCGAGCACGCTCCTGAGCGTCGCCGGCTGTCCTCGTTTGAAGATCTGAGGCATCGGGGTCCCCGGGTGGACACGGGCGGGATCGTCCATCCACCGGTCGAACCAGTCGCGCCGGATCCGATGCGTCGTGCTCGTCAGCTCGGGTCCCACGGCACCCGGGTCGGCCTCGCTCATCCGTTGACCCTTCCAGACGTGGCACGACACGCAGGAGTAGCCCTCGAAGCCGATCAGGCTGGGCCCCAGGCTGGCGACGGTGGGATCGATCTCCCCCTGGGGGACGGCGTCGGGTCCCGACGGGAGATCGCCATCCGCCTCGGCCAGCGCTAAGGCGATCGTCTCCGCTTCGGTCCCGAACGACGGCATCCGGTAGCTGTACCTGGGGCCCCGCAGCGGCACCGCTCCGTTCCGAATCGTCGAGACCAGGTACGAATGGGCGTACTTCGATAGGGCGTCCGTCAAACGCGGAGTCCGCTGAAACGGGATGGTCTCGAGATTCGATCCGCCCAGGACGCTTCCGATCGCCTCGATCGCGGGAGGGCGGTCGGCGTCGCGGACATGGCAGCGCAGGCAGCCGACTCGGCGGATCAGGCGCTGCCGATTCTCGAACGGCGAGGCGTAGCGCTCTCCCGGCGCCACGGTGACGTACATGGCGATCGCTTTCTTCGCCTCGGCATCGAGGTCGAACCGCGGCCCCCTGCAATCCGCGCCCGAAGCCTTCAAGACC
>DATGFI010000037.1:0-3129 GCA_035309205.1 Planctomycetota bacterium
CGACCTTGCGCCGGAGCTTGATTTCCTCCTGCAGCTTCTCGATTTCCGCGATCAGGTCGTTGCGGCCGGCCTCCTGCATCTGGGCGCGGGAGGCGAACTCATCGCGCTCGTTCATCAGCTTCGTGAGTTGCTTGCGCGAGTCGGCCAGGATGCGGGAACGCTCCTCGGCGGTCGAACTGGAGATGACGTCGTCGATGGCCTGCTGGATCATCTCCTGAAGGGTGTTTTCGTCCAGAACCTTGACCTTGCGGACGCCGCTGCTGGCGAGATTGGCCAGGTCGCTCACCTGGGAGTTGTCGGCCAGGACCTTCTTGAGATTGAACTTGTCTTGGGCCATGGGTCGCCCCGCGGAGGGGGCATCACCGATCTTACGCCGTCTTAGGAGGAATCGCAAATGGGATCGGCGGCCGGCGGCCCATAGACCATGGCGACGATCTCGCCGGAATTTCCGGAATAAGGGGAAGAAGGTCGTATCTCATCTGCAGTCTGGGGGACGACCCCGGGGGAATGTGATTTTTAGGGAGATGACCATGCGAAAGATTCTGGCGGCGGTCGCAGTGGTGTTCCTGGCGGCCGGAGTGGCCCAGGCCCAGGGCAGGGGAGCGTCGTTCCCCACGGCGGACGACCTTAAGACCAAGGTCGGCTTCGACGACGAGCAGCTCAAGAAGGCCGAGCCCATCATCGCGGAGTACACCCCCAAGGTGAAGGACGCGGCCGACAAGGCCAAGGACGCCGCGGACAAGAAGGCCGCCTACGGCGAGGTCCGCACCATCCGCACCGAGGGCCTCAACAAGCTGAAGGAAATCTGCAAGGACGACGACCAGAAGGCGAAGATGGACGAGGCCTTCGGCCGGAAGAAGAAGTCCAACAACAACTAAGAGACTCCCAGATCGAAGGAGCCGGGCGCCGCGGAAGCTTCCGCGCGCCCGGTTTTTCTTTTCCCCCGCGCTTTCCGCGTGTATCTCCATTAGGGATTATGGCGGATTACTTCCAGACGGTCATCGACACCCGTGCGGGACTCGAGGAGGCCGACCACCTGGCGCGCCACGTGCTGTCGCTCCTGTCGGGCCGCGGGATCGTGGCCGGGAAGCCCAGCCAGGAAGGCGGCTACGACCGGGGTCCCAACGCGAAGGACATCTCCCTCCCCGAGCCGGCGGATCCGCCGACCTCCCATGAGGCGATCCCTCCCGTTTATTCCCATCTCCAGGTCCTGATCGGCCGCCTCACCCACTCGGACGACCTGAGCGAGGCCCGCTCCCCGCGCGCGCGTTGCCCCTCCTGCGGGGCGACGCTCGAAGACCCCGACGGGAACTGGCGGGCCGCGGAGCTCGCCTGGATCCAGGGCGACGACGAGGCGGGCCTGCCCTGCGCTTCCTGCGGGAAGGATTCCCCGGTCGCGGCCTGGATCTACGATTCGCGGTTCGGCTTCGGCAACCTGGCCTTCCGGTTCTGGAACTGGCCGCCGCTGCGCCCTGACTTTCTCGAGGAGCTCCGCCGGGAGCTCCAGCATCCGATCATCCTGGTGAAAGGGAAACTCTGATGAGACGCCTCCTCGTCGCGGCTTGGATCCTCCTCCTGGCGGGTGCCGCTTGGGCCCAGGACGCGATCAAGGACCACTACACCAAGCAGGAGGTCCCGATCGCGATGCGCGACGGGAAGAAGCTCTTCACCTCGATCTACGCTCCCAAGGACGCGTCGCATCCGTGGCCGATCCTGCTGAACCGCACCCCTTACGGCGTCGGCCCCTACGGCGCGGACAGCTTCCGGACGAACCTGGGCCCCTCGTCGCTCTTCATCAAAGAGGGCTTCATCTTCGTCTATCAGGACGTGCGGGGGCGGAACCAGTCGGAGGGGGAATTCGTGAACGTCCGGCCGCAGGTCCCGGTGAAGTCGGGACCCGCCGACATCGACGAGAGTACCGATGCCTACGACACGATCGACTGGCTGGTGAAGAACGTTCCGAACAACAACGGCCGCGTCGGCATGTACGGGATCTCCTATCCCGGCTTCTACGCCGCCGCGGGCGCCATCGACGCCCATCCGGCGCTCAAGGCCGCCTCCCCGCAGGCGCCGGTCTCCGACTGGTTCGTCGGCGACGATTTCCACCACAACGGCTCGTTCTACCTCGCGCACGCGTTCCGTTTCTTCGACGGTTTCGGGCGCCTGAAGGGAACCACGAGGCCGAAGGCCTCGACCCAGGACGGCTACTCGTTCTTCCTGGAGCTGGGCTCGCTGTCGGAAATGGAGTCGAAGTACTTCAAGGGCGACGTCCCGTACTGGGCCGAGCTTCGCGAGCATCCCAACTACGATGAGTGGTGGAAAGCGCGCAATATCCGGACGCATCTCAAGAACCTGAAGCCCGCGATGCTGACCGTCGGGGGCTGGTTCGACGCCGAGGACCTATTCGGCGCGCTCAAGGTTTACGACTCCATCGAGCGCCAGAGCCCGGGGGCGACCAACACGGTCGTCATGGGGCCCTGGTACCACGGGGGCTGGGCTTCGTCCGACGGGGAGTCGCTGGGCCACGTGCGCTTCGGGTCGAAGACTTCGGTCTTCTACCGCACCGAGATCGAGTTTCCATTCTTCTGCCGCTATCTGAAAGACCGGGAGGATCCGAAGCTCCCGGAGGCGTACATGTTCGAGACCGGCGCCAACCGGTGGCGCAAGTTCGACGCTTGGCCCCCGGCGAACGCGGTCCGGAAGGCGCTCTATCTCCATGCGGGCGGGAGGCTGTCCTTCGAACCTCCGGGGGAGGCGGGCGCCTTCGACGAATACACGAGCGATCCCGCCAAACCCGTTCCCTACACCGCGACGCAGGCCTCCGGCATGACGCGGGAGCACATGGTCGACGATCAGCGCTTCGCCGCATCGCGGCCCGATGTCCTCTCCTACCGGACGGACCCTCTGGAGGCGGACGTGACGATCGCCGGGGCGATCATCCCCAGCCTGCGCGTCTCGACCACGGGGACCGATTCGGACTGGGTCGTCAAGCTGATCGACGTCTATCCCGACGACGAGCCGGATCCCGTTCCCCCCGCGCCGGGAGTGAAGATGGGCGGCTTTCAGCAACTCCTCCGGGGGGAATGCATGCGCGGGCGCTTCCGGCACAGCTTCGAGAAGCCCGAACCT
>DATGFI010000038.1:0-4006 GCA_035309205.1 Planctomycetota bacterium
TCATGCCGTCCCGGAGCGGGGTGACGCAACCGACGTCCGCGGACCGGTAAAGCTCGGACAGCTGTTCCCGCGCATAGGAGCGGTAGAGGTAGCGGATCGGGACCCAGTTGGCCTCGCCGAACTCTCCGTTGATCCTTCCCACGATGTTCTCGACGCGCGACCTCTGCTGGGCGTATTCGGGGACATCCTCGCGGGTGGGAACGGAGACCTGGAGGAAGGACACCTTGGACCGCCACTCGGGGAAGAGCTCCAACATCCGGCCGAACGCGAGCAGGCGCTCGGGGATGCCTTTGGTGTAGTCGAGCCGGTCGACCCCCAGGATCTTCCGGCTCCGGGAAAGCGGCCCCAGAACTGCTGTGATTTCCTCGACCAATTCCGAATTCGGCTGCGGCTGGAAGTCTTCGGGGATGATCCCGATCGGAAAATCCCGAACCCGGATACGGCGTCCGTGATGGAGGACCACGTCGTCGGCCACCTTGGCCGGAGAAAGCGCCCCGACGCACTGGCGGAAGTTGTCGACGTAGCTGGGGGTGTGGAAGCCCAGGAGGTCGAAATCGAGCATCGCGTCCAGCAGGCTGTCCGCCCAGGGAAAGAGCGAAAAGAGGTCGGCGCCCGGGAAGGGGATGTGGAGGAAGAGGCCGATCGATCCGCGATGGCCCCGCTTTCTCAACGATCGGGCCAGAAGCAGCAGGTGATAGTCATGGGCCCGGACGGGCGTGTCCAGACCGACCAGATCGACGATCGCCGCCGCGAAGGCATCGTTGACGTTCTGATAGCTCTCCCACTCCTCCAGGGAGAAGCGCAGATGGGCGGGAAACGAGTGGAAGAGCGGCCAGAGCGAGCGGTTGCAGAGTCCGTTGTAGTACTTCGAATGCCAAAGCTTGGGGATATCGATCCATGCCAGGGCAGGGCGGGTCTCGTCATCGACGACCACGAAGCCCGGCTCGCTGCCGGAGAGGAGCCGGCCGCTCCATCCGAGCCAGATCCCGCTCCGGGCCGCGAGTGCCGGTTCCAGGGCGGAGACGAGGCCCCCCACGCTCTTCTTGCGTTCCTGCTCCGGGGATCCCGTTTCTCCCCGCAGGTGGGGGAGCCGGTTGGAAACGGCCAGGAGCTGGTAGTCGGAGCCCTTCCTGTCGCCTCCCCGGGGGACGAGGGTGATGGGCGAGGGCAGGACCGGGGGAGCGGGGGTAGGCCCTTCGCGGCGGGCCGACACGATCCAGCGGAGAAAGGACACGGAGAAAGAAGAACCCAGGAACTTCCACCGGGCAAAGGTCCCCCGGCCGTGCTGCCTCCCGACCAGGATCGCTTCGTCGCCGGGTCCCAGGGCCTGGAAGAGATCCTCGTCGGTCAGGTCGTCTCCGAGCGCGATGATGCGTCCGCCGGGTCCCAGGAGGTCCCGCATCCAGGGGACGGCGCTTGATTTCCGGAGACGGACCGGTCTCACCTCCATGGCCTCGACACCGTCGAGCCGCTCGAAACCCGGGTGGGTCGCCAGCCAAGGCTCGACCAGGGTGTCCGCCTCGATGAGGAGCTCTGCCTTTTCGGAAATCCGGACCCGGCGAAGGTGGAGGGTGACCGACCAGGTCTTCCGTTCGACCAGGGCGCCCGCGTGCCGGGCCGCGAGAGCCTCAAGACCCTTTGCGACCTCTTCGAGCGCTCCGGATTGAGGATCCTCCATGGCCTTCCAGGCCCCCTTGGCGCGCGTCCAGCCGCCGTGCTCTGCGACGAGCGAGATGTCCGGCACTGCGGAGAGGAGGCGATCCAGGGAATCGCGGGGACGACCGCTCACCACCGCCACCGTCACCCCCGGCAGAGCCGTCAGATCCTGGAGGAGCTGAATCCGTTCGGGATCGAGCTTTGCTTCCTCCGGTGTCATCGCGAAGGGGATGAGCGTTCCATCCAGATCCGTCAGGATGCCCAGCGGTGTATGACAGGCCAATGAACGCCAGTGCTCGAGATCATTCATGATCGCGTCATCCTTGAGGCTGCCGAGGCGCTGGGAATCCAGAGGCATCATCGCTCCTGTCACCGTGAGGGCCCGCAGTCGGGGTCGGGAGGCGGTCGTGAGCCCTCCGTCCCCACCCGGGCCGCGAAGGGGCGCGCGGCGGGCGTGCCTACGAAGATCGCGACCTGGACCGCCATCGCCAAAGGCGAGAGCGATCCCGGCACCTGCCTGGAGCTCAAGACCTGTTCGAGAATAACCGTATATTGGACGTCCCCAGGGAAAAGTTTCCCGATTTCTGATCCCCCGAGGCCCGGGCCTGTCGTACGGGAGGGAGGCCTGGGGAAACCTGGAATGCCGGAAGTCGTACATAAGGCGCTTCCGGGACCGGCCCGAGCGCCGCGGACCTGGAGAGCACCCCTACCTTCATGGAGATGTTCGGTTCTCTTGGAGAAGGGAGCGCCCGTGCGACATCCGTGGATGGTGCTTGCGATATGGAGCTGTGGCATCTGGACGGACCCGACCTGCGCGCAGGACGAGGGATCCTCTCGGGCTCATTCGACGATGGAGGACCGTCTCCAAAGGGCGCAGCGGGATCTGGACGAGATCCGGTCGGCCGACCGATCTCAAGGTCCGTCGTACGGCAGCCCGGGCGCCGGCAGCGGAGGGGACCTGTTCTCATCGATCCTCGAGCTCTTCCGGCAGCCGTCGAGACTCTTGGATTTCAGGCCCCGGAGAATCCCCAGCACCGTCCCGGACCGGGATACGGCGGAATTCCTGAGGGATCGACGCTGAGGCTCCGGGGCGAATCTTGAGGGGAGGCCTCGTGGATACGGCAAGCGCATTCGCAAAGTTCCTGGAAAGGCTCCCAGGCTGGGGGGTCGGAGCGGTGGGAGTGCTCCTGGTTTCAGCGTCTCTTTGTCTTTATGTGGTCCGCGTCCGCCGTCAGGCTCCCTCGGTGCTTCGCGAATCGGCCCTCCTGGTCTCGCTGGCTCTTCTCCTGTCCGGAGTCTGCTCCCCGCTCGTCCTTGTTCCAACCGCCTCCGCGTGGCGCGGGCGGCTGGGGATGACCGCGCTCGTCTTGGCCGTGACGCTTCTGGTCTACGGCACCGGCCGCTTGTTCGTGGCGGGGATCCGGGCCTGGAGCCAGAAATCCGAGGCCATCCGGTCGGCGCGCGGGACCCTTGAGCTGATCGCGAGAATCACGGTCCTCGGGGTCGGTGCCATGATCGTGATGGATGCATTCCATCTATCCATCACCCCGTTCCTCACCACGCTGGGCATCGGCTCCCTGGCCGTGGCGCTGGCTCTGCAGGAGACGCTCGCCAATTTCTTCGCCGGACTTTATTTGGCCGCGGACCGGCCAATCCGGATCGGCGACTACGTGAAACTCGACAACGGGGACGAAGGCTACGTCGAAAGCATCGGATGGAGATCGACTCGGCTCCGGACCCTGCCGAACAACACCATCATCCTTCCCAACGATCGTCTGGCCAAATCGGTCATCACGAACTTCGATCTCCCGTCCAAGCGGACGTCGGTCCTCATCCGGGTTTCGGTATCGTACGTCGAGGACTCGCGGCGCGTGGAGCGAATCCTGGTGGAAGTCGGCACCCAGGCCGTCGGCAAGATCGATGGACTGCTCGGCGATCCTCTCCCGTTTGTCCGCTTCATGCCCGGATTTGGCGCGGCGGCCCTGGAGTTCACGCTGATCTGCCAGATCGCTCATCATGTGGATCAATTCCTCGTCCAGCACGAACTGCGTCACCGGATCCTCGAGCGGTTCCGGCAGGAGGGGATCGAGATTCCACTTCCCGAAAGCGTGATCCATGTCCGGCAGGGTCAGGGGGCTTTGGTCGAATCCCCGATGGGGGCGGACGGAAACGGGTCGGGACGCCCTGGCCGGGCGATGGCGCCTGCAGAGGCAAGTGCGTCCGCCGCGCGTCCGGTGGGATGAACGGACTCGGACGGGACTCCCCATCAGCATCCGGCGGGGGGTTGAAGGGCACGGCTCTTTGCGGTAATCCCGGTGGGGATTCAATATAGATTCAGGGACCTATGCGA
>DATGFI010000039.1:0-2212 GCA_035309205.1 Planctomycetota bacterium
GCGGGATAGCATTACTGCATGCCCAATCCGCTCGGCGCCAAAGCCGGTGACGATGTTCTGGCCCGTATCGACGAGCTTTCCGCCAAGCTCGAGACCGAGCGCCGGATGCGCGAAGTCACCGACCACATCCATACCGCCTCCCTGGATGAAATCATCATCTCGGTCCGGGAAGACGTGCAGCGCCTGGTGGGCTGCGAGCGGGTCACCATCTTCGCCAAAGATCCCCAGAAGGAAGAGCTGATCTCCAAGTCGATGGACGGCGACGAGATCCGGGAAATCCGGCTCCCCATCGCATCCAACAGCATCGCCGGATACACGGCGCTGAAGAGGAAGATGGTCCGGATTTCCGACGTCTACGACCCCAAGGCCCTCTCGGCGATTGATCCCATCCTGCGCTTCGATGTCCAGTGGGACAAGAAGACCGGTTTCAGGACCAAGCAGATGCTATCGGTCCCGATCATGAAAGAGGCCCGCCTCTACGGCGTGATCCAGTGCATGAACGCTCCGCACGGCATGGCCTTCCGCGAGGATCACATGGTGATCGTCGAGGATCTGGCCAAGACGCTCGCGACGGCGTTCTCCAATCAGCAGCGCATCGCGGTCCGGACCTCGCCCTTCGACGCCCTGGTTCGGAGCGGGCGCATCACCCAGGAGCAGGTGGACCAGGCGACCGCGATCGGGCAGAAGAACGGCTTCTCTCCGGAAACCGCGCTCATCCTGAATTTCAAGCTGACCAAGGACGAGGTGGGCAAGAGCCTGTCGGAGTACTACCGCGTCCCCTTCATGGCCTACACCGCCGGCGTGATTCCGCCGATCGATCTGCTCGAGAAATTTACGCACGACCTGCTCAAGCATCATTCTTTCGTCCCGGTCAACAAGGCCGGCAATCGCGCCACGGTCCTGATGGCGAATCCGAAGAACCTCCAGCTGCGGGACGACATCGCCCGCCGGCTCGGTGCGGACGTCATCGTCAACGTCTCCATCAAGGAAGACATCAACGAGTACATCGACGCCTTCCTCGGGCAGCAGCAGAAATCGGCGGGCTCCGCCGAATTCAGCGCTCTTATGACCGAGATCGCCAGCGACAACGCGTCGATGGGCAAAGAGGAGGAGAAGGCGGACGTCAATAAGGATCAGGACAAGGCCAACGAGGCCGCCCTGGTGAAGCTCGTCAACGCGATCATCGTCAAGGCCAACGACATGGGCGCGAGCGACATCCACGTCGAGCCTCGGCTCGATGGGCCCGTGGGCGTGCGCATCCGCATCGATGGCTCGTGCATTCCGATGCCGGACCTTCCCGAGATCCCCAACGGCTCGGGCCGCGCGATGGTGGCGCGCATCAAGATCATGTCGAACCTCGATATCGCCGAACGCCGTTTCCCGCAGGACGGCAAGATCCCATTCAAGAAGTTCGGTCCGCGCGACATCGAGCTGCGCGTCGCCACGATCCCGACCACCGGCGGCATGGAGGATGCCGTGCTGCGCATCCTCGCGGCCTCCAAGCCCATTCCGATCGAGAAGCTCGGGATGGAGGCGGACAATCTGGAGAAGTTCATCCGGATCGCTTCGGAACCCTACGGCATCTTTCTCTGCGTGGGCCCGACGGGGTCCGGCAAGACGACCACGCTCCATTCGGGCCTGGGCTACCTGAACAAGCCCGACGTGAAGATCTGGACCGCGGAGGATCCGGTCGAAATCACCCAGGCCGGCCTGCGTCAGGTCAGCGTGATGCCGAAGATCGGCTTCACGTTCGAAAAGGCGCTGCGATCCTTCCTGCGCCTGGACCCGGACATCATCATGATCGGCGAAATGCGCGACCTGGAGACCGCCAGCGCCGCCATCGAGGCGTCGCTGACCGGCCACATGGTGTTCTCGACCCTGCACACCAACAACGCACCCGAGACGATCACCCGCCTCCTGGACATGGGCCTGGATCCCTACACGTTTGGCGATTCGCTGCTTGGGGTGCTGGCGCAGCGCCTGCTCCGGACGCTGTGCAAGGAGTGCAAGGAGAAGTATGTTCCGGAGCCGGCCGAGTGGGAAAAGCTGCGCCGCGAGTTCGGCGACGACGAGCTCTGGGAGAAGCAGGGCTATGTCCGAGAGAAGGTGGAACTGGCCCGGGCTCGGGGCTGCGAGCGCTGCAACAAGTCCGGCTACAAAGGCCGGGCGGGCATTCATGAACTTCTCGTGGTGGATGATGAGATCCGCGCTT
>DATGFI010000040.1:0-2030 GCA_035309205.1 Planctomycetota bacterium
GATCACCGTGAAGGCCCTTTCCGACCGGGATTCCGACGCGACTCAGCTGGTGATCCCGGTGCTGGCGCACGGTTCGATGAAATGGGATTCGCGGGCCGGCGTCGTCGGGGAGAAGGTGACGGAGAGAATCGTCATCCCCGACGGCTCGGTGAAAGGCGGCTCGGAGCTCCTCGTCTGCGTCTCCCCGACGCACGCGGCGATGGTGCTCGACTCCCTCGAGTATCTGGCGGGATATCCCTACGGCTGCGTGGAACAGACGATGTCGCGTTTCCTCCCCACGGTCGTGGTGAGCCAGGCGCTCCAGAAGCTGGGGATCGAGAAACCCGAGCTCAGGGCGGAGCTGCCGGCGATGGTGGCCGCGGGCCTCCAGCGGCTCTACAACTTCCAGCAGCAGGACGGCGGCTGGGGCTGGTGGCAGCACGACCAGTCAAATCCCTGGACGACCGCCTACGTGATGACGGGCCTGGCCTTGGCGCGCGAGAGCGACCACGGCGTGTCGGCCGAGGCCTTCTCCCGCGGCCTCCAGGCCCTTCGGGCACATCTGTCCCAGGAGCAGGATCCCAACGTCCAGGCCTACCTTCTCTACGCGCTGCGGATGTCGGGCCAGTCGGACGAGGCGGTCCGCTCACGGCTCACGGACAGGCTGGGAGAGCTGAACAGCTACTCGAAGGCGCTTCTGGCGCTCGTGCTGAAGAAGGACGGCCGGCCGACCCGGCAGCTCGTCGACGCGCTCGGCAGGGGCGCGATGGTGACGGGCGGCGCGGCCCATTTCGAAGGCGGCGACCGCGGCGGCTGGATGGACCACCGGATCGAGGTTTCGGCAGCCGCGCTGCGCGCCCTGATCGCCTGCGACCCGAAGAACGAGCTCGTGCCGAAGCTGGTCCGCTGGCTGGCCCTCTCCCGGCAGGGAAACTACTGGGCGTCGACCAAGCAGACGGCGATGGTCGTCTACGCCTTCGTCGACTACCTGGCGCTCACGGGGGACCTGAATCCGGACATGACGCTGACCTTGACGCTCAACGGTGGCCAGGTCTTCTCAGAGCGAATCACGAAGGACAACTGGCAAAACTTCGATGGTCTCCGGAAATTCCCGGCCGCCCGGCTCCGAGCGGGCGAGAATGTGATCACCATCGAAAAGACCGGGAACGGCTCGCCCGTCTATTCGGTCTACGCGAAGTACTACGCGGAGGCGGAGGATATGCCGGCCTCCCAGGGCGGAATCCGCGTCAGCCGGACCTACGCCCGGATCATCCACGAAAGCGGCGCCGAGCAGCGCCAGGCGCTGGAGTCCGGAGCGACGGTGACGAGCGGCGACGAGATCGAGGTGACCCTGACGGTCGATGCCGACCGGGTCTACGAGTGGCTGATGATGGACGATCCGCTTCCCAGCGGTTTCGAGCCCGTCCGCGAATACTGGGGACATTACGGGTGGTTCTGGAACTACTGGTACAGCCGGAAGGAGTTCCACGATCAGAAGGTGTCGATCGCGATGACGCGCCTGTGGCACGGCCGGCACGTCGCCCAGTACCGGATGCGCGCGGAGACGCCCGGCGACTTCCACGCCCTTCCGTGCCAGGTCTGGAACATGTACCAGGCGGAGATCGGTGCCAACAGCCAGGAGTTCCGCATCAAGGTGGCGGACCGGAATTGAGAGGGAATCCCCGGGGAGGCGGCCCCTTTTTCTCCCGGCTCCCGCGTACTAGTAGGAGATGATGCTCGCCGGCCTCCTGGTCGCGGCTCTGGGCCTGCAGGCCGAGAAGTTCCCGCCCTTTCAGGCGGGAACGAGCGACGTCCTCTTTGAGAAATCGCCGCCGCACAGCGACGCCGACGAGCTCAAGGCCCGCTTCCGAACCAAGGAAGAGATTCCTCCCTACGACGTCACCAAGGAGAAGTTCCGGCTCATCGTCCCGAAGTCCTACGCTCACGGTGCCAAGTGGGGCCTCCTGGTCTATGTGAATGCCGGCGATGATCCGGGCATCCCCGGGGAGTACCTCGAGGTGCTGGAGAAGCACAAGCTGATCGCCGTCGGA
>DATGFI010000041.1:0-5363 GCA_035309205.1 Planctomycetota bacterium
CCTTCTCCCGCACCGCGGCAAGCCAGGCTGAGCACCAGCTCACCCTTTTCTAGAAGCAGTCGGCCCCCAGGGAATCCGGACTAATTGAAATCTAATCTCATTTTCCAGAAGGCAGTTTAGCCATAATTTCATGTCCGAGAACGCGGGAGGATCTAAATATCAGGGTGCCACATAACCGTTCGGTTATGAGCCGACCAGGAAATGTTAGGGTCCACCCCTTGCCTAGTACCCATAATCGGGCTATTCTTCTGATGTCGGCTTGACCCCGAGGAGACGGGTGCAGGCCCTAGGTACCGGAGAGGGGAAGGGATGAGTAAAGGGAAGCAGAAGCAGTTCACCCCCAGGCACGACCGAGCACACCTCTATTTTCCATTCGGCTTCAGCCTGGTCGACCAGGGCCTCTGGGGACGGCTCTCGTTCGCCGCAGCAAAAGTCTTTCCCGTCATCGGCGTCTTCGCGAACATCTCGACCGGGGAAGGCGCCCGCCCCTCCATGGAGACGATCGGCCTTTGCGCCGGGATCTCGAAGCGCGCCGTCATCAAGGCGATCGCCGAGCTCGTCCAGGTTGGCCTGATCGAGATCACCGAGAAGGCCACGACCCACACGACGAACCGCTACCGGGTCACCCTGTGGAGAGGTGAAAATACTGCACTACGGAGTAACCCTTTTTCGCCTCAAGGAAATCCCGCTTCACCTCCGAGCGTGTCCGAAGTCACCTCCGGGGATGCAGAAAAGGATGCTTCAGGGGTGCAGGAACTGCATGAGAAAGAGTCTCCTCTAATCATAAACCAAGTGATTAACAATACAGAAAGCCGCGCCAAGCGCCGGAGTGGTGCTGGTGGGGAAAGGGATCGGTTCCGATCCATGGCCGAAGCCCTAGCCCTCCGCGGGACTCTGGCTCAGGAGGAACTCGACAAGTTCGTCGGAGAATTCGGACCCGAGATCGCGGAGGAAGCGGTCGTCGAAGCCGTCGCCCAAGGCAAGCCCAGCATCAAGTACGCCCGCGGGGTGGCTCGGAAATGGAAGGCCTCCGGCGGCCGCATCATCCACTCGACGAAAGCGGAAGCCGCCCGCGAGGAGGTCTTCAAGCGCAAGAGCCAGGAGTCCGTGGAACGGGCCAGCAAGGAAGAGCAGACGGCGAAGCGCTTTCAGGCCCGGATGCTGGCCGAACAGCGCCTGGGCGAATGTGCGCCCACGCTGCTGAGCCTTTGGCAGACGGAGATCGAAGTGGAGGCGGATCGGGCAAAGATCCATCCCATGGTCCGTGAGACCTGGATGAAGAGCAAGCTCCTGGTCCGCGTCGCCCAGGAGTTCGGGATCGAAGGGCTATAAAACGCCCTTTGACGTGGTCTAGAGCCGCGCCGTCGATCGATTCGCACGGCTTCTCTCTGTCTCGAGTTCTTCCCACATCAGGCGCTCCGTAGTTGTGATGTACTCTTGAGCGGTCTTCGTGCCCTTGAGCGTGTTGCACCTGAAGCAGGATGGAACCAGATTGTCCGAAACGTCCCGGCCGCCTTTCGAACGTGGGGTCACGTGATCCATCACGATCGAAGTGCGGCCGCAGTAAAAGCAGGGAGCAGCCCGTTCAACGATGGCCACAGCACGTGGAGGCAACAGAGAGTATCTGTTCGCTTCGCGGTAGTTGCCTTGGACACGTAGGATGAGATTTGCATCGATCAGTTCATTCACGGCTTTCGATACCCGGCCGACACCGACACCTGCCTCTACCGAAAGGCGCCGCATGGAACAGTATCCCTCATTCTCCTGGACGTGGAAGCAAAGCACCGCCCAAGCCCCGGATCGAACGGCTTCAAAAATCATGCACCCTCCTCACGACTTGAGAGTAGGAAATAGCTGTGACCCATATTGGCACACTCGGGACTGGGACTCGTGCACAGCGCGACTTCTACGCTAGTGGCTGCGGCCGGGCAAAGTTTTGGCGCTGGAAGCGGAGATGAGGGTAGCCGAGCTATGGCAGGAGCCGAATCCAGGATGGACAAGGGTCCGGCGAACCCCTATGCTCTATGGGATCGTTGTCTTTGGCGTATGCTCGTCCGGATCCACGTCGCCGAAGTCCCGAACCCCGTCCATCTTCAATATCCCGCTTAAAATCCCGACCCAGGTCCTCCTGGATCCGATTCACCTCGGGTTCCCTTGAGGTTAAAGAGGGGCGTCCTTTCGGGAATGGGGCATCTTTCGTGACGTTTAGAAAAAAGAGAGTGTCGCAGTCGAGAAAGAGGTCCCGCTTGCAGGCTTGCTGCCTGTCTTTGTTCTTGGGGATTTTCCTCGCCTGGTCCGGGACGCAAGACCTTCTCGCCCAGGCGCTGCCCAGGGATCGGATGTGGAGTGCGAATTCCCGTGGGTCCCCTCTAGCGAGTCCGAGGGGAAACCGTATTACTGGGAGGGCTTTCTATCCCTATGAGTAAGAGATGGTTGGATTCGGCCCAGGAAATCCAGTCCCCGGAACTTCCCGCGGGCCCACCCTCTGAAACGGCGGAATCGCTTTCACCCGAGGTTAAGAGTCTGATCCAAAAAAGAAAAGAGCGGGGCTCCATCTCCTACCAGGAGCTGAACGCGGCTGTGCTTGGGGAGTCCCTTTCCCGGGATAAGCTGGATTTCATGCTTCAAAAGATGGAGGATCTCGGGATTGAAGTGGGAGAGGCCGGCCCGGACCCTGGATTGGAAAGGAAGGCACACTCCCTCGAGGCGGACGACGGGGAAGAGGGGGTCGACGGCGCGAAGGAGCTGGAGGCCGCGCTTACCGGCGCGCAGGCCAGGATCGAAGATCCCGTGCGCCTTTATCTCACCCAGATGGGGTCCATTCCCCTCCTGTCGCGTCAGGACGAGCTTCGTCTTTCCAGCCGTATCGAAATCGCCCGGAAGCGGTTCCGTACGACGGTCCTGGAATCCCCCATGGCCATGGTCCAGGCCCTCCAGATCCTGGAAGCTATTCAGAACGGGAGTCTCGCGGCGGACCGAACCCTGAGGATCGACCGCTCCGGAAGCGACGTCCTGAAACGCCTGCCCTCCGTGATCAAGGAGGCTCGGGCGACCCTGGGCCGCTTAAAGGGATGTTTTGAACGGCTTGCCAGGAGACGCCCGGCCGACGTCGGGAAGGCGCTCCTCCGTGATCCCCTCCGCCGGCATCAGCGAAAATTCGTCGCGCTCTTGGAGGGGATGAACATCCAGACCAAGAAGTTCAAGCCTCTCTTCGAGAAACTGAAGAACGTCTCCCGCGGCATGGATGAACTCTCGGGGCAGATCGAGGCCCTCCATGATCAGCGCGGACCCAATGACCGGATCCTGTTCCTCACGGGGAAGCTCGATCGTCTCCAAGCCGAAGCCCTGGAGGGGCCGGAGGCCTTGCGCGCGCGCGTGCGGGAGATCGGACAACGGTTTCAGGAATACGAAGAGGCCAAGCGCAAGCTCTCCAGCGGCAATCTGCGCCTTGTGGTTGCGATCAGCAAGAAGTATCGCAATCGCGGGCTTTCGTTCCTGGATCTGATCCAGGAAGGAAACACGGGCCTCATGAAGGCGGTGGATAAGTACGAGTACCGTCTGGGTTACAAATTCTCGACCTACGCGACGTGGTGGGTTCGGCAGGCGCTCACCCGCGCCGTGGCCGACCAGGCTCGGACGATTCGTATCCCGGTGCACATCATTGAGGCGATGACCAAGATCCGCCAAGCCTCAAAGACGATCACCCAGGATAAGGGACGCGAGGCGACCCTCGAGGAGATCGCCCGCAACGTTCGGATCCCGCGTGAAGAGATCGGGCGTATTCTTACGATCTCCCGGCAGCCGGTCTCCATGGACCGCCCCGTCGGAGAGGACGGAGATTCGGGCCTGGATGATTTCCTGGAAGACTCGTCCACCGAGAGCCCCGTCACATCGGCGCTTCAGCGGAGCCTGCGAGATCAACTCGACGTGGTCCTAGGCTCTCTTTCCGGCAGGGAGCGCGAGATCGTCAGGTTGCGATACGGCCTCGGGACGGGCTATGCCTATACCCTGGAGGACGTCGGCAAGCTCTTCAACGTGACCCGCGAGAGAGTCCGGCAGATTGAAGCGAAGGCCCTTCGGAAACTTCAGCACCCCCTGCGATCCAGGCAGCTCGCGGGATTCCTCGAAGGTCTTCAACAGACCTCTTCGGAGCATGAGCCTTCGCGGGGCCCTTCCGAGGAAGCCGCCCTGAACTGAGAGCGAACTGCGGGGTGTTGTCCCGGAAGCGTTGGTCCGGGTGCTCGACCCTCCCGTCCCCAGGTAGGCGGTTCGTCTTCTATCGAAGGCGATCCCCAAGGTCGGAAATCTTGGTTTCCGATCGCGCCGGTGGGTGGCTCCTGCGACTACCCTCCGTAGCTTGGTGTGTCCAACGGCAGAGGCTGTGGATTTCTCAAGACCCAGGCAACCGCGAGCTCCATTTGACGCTCGTCCCCGGCGCCGTCCCGCCTGGAGAGCGAGCTCACGATCGACTCGATCTCGGTACCCTCGCTTCGCCCCAGCGGCGTCCCGAGCTGCACATAGTTCACCAGGGCACCCGCCATTGCAGCGTAGTCGCGATCCCAGTTCGCTCCATCCGCATTGCCGCCGGATGTCATTGTCAATACTCATCGTCGGGCACCCGCACTTCGGGGGCAACCTGGCCCTTCAATACAGCGCCTACGCGCCTCAGCTACAATGGTCTCATGGAGGCCCTCTCCTATGTGCTGGGCCGAGCGGCTATTCTCTATCGCCAGTTCTCAGCGTCGAGAACTTTAAGATGGTCTTGGGTTTCACGGCCTGAAAAAGTTTCGCCATCATCGGATCCCCTTCGGCCGTCAGTCGTATAGAACGTAAAGATTCGCGAGGGAGTAGGGAAGGCCCGAACGGACCTCCGGGCCGCCTTCTCCAGGATCGAGCGAATCGTAGGAGTTTATGATGAGTCTGCGATGGATTCTGCGGATTGCGGGAGTCGGGCTGCTATCCAGTTGCCTGGGCTGCGTGGTCTACGTCTATGATCCTCCTCCGCGCCGCGTCTACGTGTCGGATGGGCCGAGGCCCGGCGGCGACATCGCCCTCACTCCAGATGACGAGGTTCATGACGTCGTTTACCGGGAGTACTTCGGGTACAGCGATGACGTCATCGCGGTGTTCCCCTATTATCGCCGGTACTACGGCCTGACCTATGACGACATCTATTTCATCAGCTACGTCGGATGCTACCGCGGGATCGCGTTCGATGCCTGCTTCAGAAATTACTATTACACCTGTGGGAGAAGCTACGATCAGCTGGTGGTCTCCTACAACGTCCCCCGCTCCGCATTCTTCTGCTCCGTCAACGTCGGAGTCGCCACGTACCCGCCCGTATACCAGAGAACGTACGTGGC
>DATGFI010000042.1:0-3589 GCA_035309205.1 Planctomycetota bacterium
TCGACCTTCTCGAGCTCGATGCCGAGGTCCTCGAAGATGGCCTTGCCGCCGGTGAGGACGGCGATGTCCTCCATCATGGCCTTGCGGCGGTCGCCGTAGCCCGGCGCCTTGACCGCGCAGATGTTGAGCGTGCCGCGCAGCTTGTTCACGACCAGCGTGGCCAGGGCGTCGCCCTCGATGTCCTCGCTGATGATGAGCAGGGGCTTGCCGGTTTTGGCGATCTTCTCGAGCAGGGGGATCAGGTCCTTCACCGCCGAGATCTTCTTCTCGTGGATCAGGATGTAGCAGTCCTTCAGGGTCGCCTCCATTTCCTCAGGCTCGGTGACGAAGTAGGGCGAGAGGTAGCCCTTGTCGAACTGCATTCCTTCGACCCACTCGACGTAGGTCTCCAGGCCCTTCCCTTCTTCGACCGTGATGACGCCGTCCTTGCCGACCTTCTGCATCGCCTCGGCCAGCATCTTGCCGGTGTCCGCGTCGCCGCCTGCCGCGATCGTGCCGACGTTGCGCACGTCGTCCGTCTTGTCGAGGCTCACCGACTTCGAGAGCCGCTTGAGCTCGGCGACGATGGCCTCGACGGCCTTGTCGATGCCGCGCTTGAGCGCGATCGGGTTGGCGCCGGCGGTGACGTTCTTCAGGCCTTCCTCGAAGATCGCCTCGGCGAGCACCGTGGCGCTCGTCGTCCCGTCGCCGGCGACGTCGTTGGTCTTCGAGGCGACTTCCTTCACCATCTGCGCGCCCATGTTCTCATAGGGATCCTTCAGCTCGATCTCCTTCGCGACGGTGACGCCGTCGACGGAGACCAGGGGGGCGCCCCACTTCTTCTCGAGGAGCACCGCGCGGCCTCGGGGTCCCAGGGTCACTTTCACCGCGCGGGCGAGCTGCTTGACGCCGCGGCGGATGGCCTCGCGGGCTTCCTGGTCGAACGCAATTCTCTTGGCTGACATGGAATCTCCTTCTTTCTCTCGTTACTTTCCGATCACGGCCAGGATCTCGCTCTCGCTCAGGATGAGGAGTTCCTTCCCGTCCAGCTTGACCTCGGACCCGGCGAAGCCGCCGAAGAGGACGCGATCGCCCTTCTTCACTTCCAGGGCCTTCACCTCGCCGTTCTCCAGAATGCGGCCCGGTCCGACCGCCACGACCGTGCCTTCCTTGGGCTTGTCCTTGGCGGTATCCGGGAGAAGAATGCCGCCGGCGGTCTTCTGCTCCGCCTCACTCCGCTCGACCACGACCTTGTCACGCAAAGGCTTCAGGGATGACGCCATGTCTTTGTCCTCCATAGACAGGGGAATATTTAGTGGGATTCTGAAGTGCAAAAGGTATGCCAGTCCGCGGGGTTTTTGTCAACCCCAAATAGCTGGTCTCCAGCGATTTACGCGTCAGCCCCGGGACCCCTCTTCCCGGGGTGGCCGGATGGCAGTCCAGCAGGCGTCAGCCTGGCAGGCGCCCGCCTAATACAGCATGAAATAGATCACTACCCCCGTCACCGACACGTAGAGCCAGATCGGAAAGGTCCACTTGGCGACTGCCCGGTGCGGGGCATAGCGATCCTCGGAGCCGCTCGCATCGGCCGGACGGTGGCCGCCCTGAAAGGCCCGGTACACCGTCACAAGAGCCAGGGGAACGATCAGCGCCGCCAGGATCGTGTGGCTGATCAAAACCGTCAAATACACCGATCTCATCGGCCCCTGGCCCTGATAGCGCGTCGAGCCCAGGAAATGGTGGACCGTCAGGTAACTGACCAGGAAGACCGACGACGAAGCCAAAGCCATCAGCATGAAGGCCTTGTGCGCGCCGGGGCGCTTGGCCTTGATGCAGACCAGACCCAGGATCAGAAAGACCCCGGCCGCCCCGTTCAGGACGGCATTGAGAGACGGAAGCCGCTGGACCGGAATCGCCGGCTCTGCCAGCAGCTTCCGCAGCTCGGCCTCCAGATCTTCCATCCCCTCCAGGTTCGAGGTCGAGCAGGAGGCCCGCTGGCGCCCGTAACGGTCGACCAGCACCAGCCGGTCGCTGTGGATGATCCGCTCCTCCGCCGTGCTGCCCGGCCCCATGCTCAGCTTAAACCCCTTCTTACACAGCTCCTGCATCTGTTCGTCGTTCCCGGTCGCAAACAGCCATTCCTGCGGCAGGCTGTTGTTCTTCATGTAGGCGCGCAGCACTTCGGGAGTGTCGTACGCCGGGTCGACGCTGAAGGAGACATAGGTCGCCTCGGGCAGTTTCCGGTAGAGCGTCATCATCCTGCTGACCATGACCGGGCAGGCGCCGGCGCAGCGAGTGAAAATGAACTCGGCGACCCAGACCTTTCCCAGCAGATCCTTCCGCGCGAGGGGGGCTCCGCTGCGTTCGATCAGGCTGAAGTCGGGGACCCGCTCGTAGCGGCTGCCCCGCCGGATGAAGAAGGCGACCACGGCGGCCGCGGCGAGGGCACCGACGACCACAAAGACGATCCACAGATACTTCATGAGGTGGGCTATTATAGGAGGCTATTTCCGGTCGTCCAGCCGGAAGTTGAGGACCGTCTCTTCGCCTGGATTCAGTTCGATCCGTTTCGCGACCGACCGGTACGCTTCGTGCCAGACCTCCACCGTGTAGAATCCGGGGGGCAGTTCCGGCAGCGCATAGGCGCCAGCGGAGTCGGTCACCGCGAAATACGGGTGATCCAAGACGCCGATCCACGCGGTCATCCACGGGTGCACGTCGCATCTCACCTGCACCATCACTTCCGGGGTCTTGAACCAGACTCTCCCTTCCTGCCCCTGGGCGGGCTGCCCGAAGCTGAAGACCTGGTTTGCGAACGGGAGCGCATGAATGTTGTGCAGCAGCGGGTCGTCATTACGGACCAGGAGAGGCTGACCGACCTGGATCCCGACGACGTGAGGATCGTAGCGGCACCCGCTCTGGGCGAGGAGCATTGGCACCGCCGGGGCGACGGCCGGTCGCGCCCCCTCCTTCACGTAGACAAAGGCCCAGCGGACGCCAAGCTTCGCGTCGACAACGACTTCCTCGGACGGCACGCGGCCGGCATGAAGGCTCGCGCAGCGCGGATCCGCGTCCATGACGATCCACTTCTTGCGCGCCGGAGCCGCGGTCAGGCGGACATCGCCATGCACGACGCCGCCCAGAGGGGTGCCCCCCAGTCGCGGGAACGACGGGACGGAAGGAGCCGCGAGCGCCTTCACGGCCGGGGACGGGAGGGAAGACGGCGCCGGGGCCGGTTGAGGGACGCGGGGAGACTCGGGAGCCGACTCCGCGGCGACGGGATCCGGCAGCCGCCGCCGCGGCGAATCCACCTTCGGCCCAGGTCGAAATACGAGGATTGCCCCGCCGACGAGCGCGGCCAGGACGAGAACGCTCCCCTTCGTGCGTCTCACATCTCATTCATCGGAAGAAGCGACGATCCGGTTCGCGGTGACGGACCGGCCCGAGGAGGGCGAGTCCCGAGCCGTCGCTCTCCGACGCCGGCGGAGAAAAGAGCCCGACCCTGGCTTTCAGCATGGCCCGTCTCCTCTAGAATTGCACCTGCTGATTCGACTTCACGGTGATCACCTGATCGGGGAACTTCAGCTCTTCGTGCCAGACGCCCAGCGTA
>DATGFI010000043.1:0-5993 GCA_035309205.1 Planctomycetota bacterium
TTGCCGTCGTCGCCGCGATTGATCCCCACGTCGATGACGATCGCGCCCGGCTTGACCATATCGCCCCCGATCAGCCCGGCACGCCCCGCTGCGGCGAACAGCAGGTCCGCTTTCCGAGTGTGGCCCCCCAGATCGGCCGTCGCCGTATGACACAGCGTCGGCGTCGGCGCCTCCGCCTTCGACTGCAGGAGCAGAAGAGCGATGGCCTTCCCCACCAATGCGCTTCGGCCGACGACGACTGCGTCCAGTCCCCTGAAGCTGGGACGGGCGAGCCTGGCCAGCTCGACCGCCGCGCTCGCGGCGCAGGGCGCGGGCCAGTGGACGCCAAACGCAAGTCGCCCCAGATTTTCCGGATGGATGCCTTCGATGTCCTTGCCCGGGTGGATCGAGCTCATGACCGCATCCTGGTCCATCCCTGCCGGAAGCGGGGTATGGACGGTGATACCGGTGACGGCGGGGTCCCGGTTCAGATCGCGGATCAGCGCGATTACCTTGGTCTGATCCCAGCCAGGCTCGAGCGTGCGCACCTCGTACGGGACGTTCGCTTCGCTGCAGGTCTTCTTCTGGGCGCGCATGTAGTAGCGGGCGGCGGCGCTTTCGGGATTGTGAAGGGCGACCACGCGGGGAGGGAACGGGAGGGCCTTGAGCTCTTTCACGGCCAGGTCGCGAACCGGTTGGGCATCCCGGGCGGTCAGCAGTTTCGCGCTCATCGGGGAAATGATTATAGGCCCGAAGACTACGGCGCGTCGAGCCTCTTCTGCCACAGGCCCAGCGCCCGGATCGGCTCCAGGACCAGAATCTTCCCCTCGGACGGAACCAGGCGGGCGTCGGGGCCGAACGACCACTCCAGCGCGCGGCGCGCGGTGACCTTCGTCCCGGCAGGAATGCGGCGGACCAGCTCCAGGCTCTCGTCCGCGGCCAGCGCCACGCCCACCTGGGCCACCAGCATCCGGAGCGACTGAACCGTATCGACCCGCTTCTCCGCCTTCACCTCTTTGCGGAGCGCGGCGGTCGCGTCCTTCTCGAATCCCGCCGCGAGCGCATCGAAAACCTCGTCGGCGATGAGCTGGTAGTCGGGCTCGTCCCTCTGGATCATCAGTTCTTTCACCAGTCCGGCCGCGGCAGTCCGGTCCTTGCGTCCCAGCCGCACGAGCGCGAAACCGGCCGCGAGCTTCGTGGCTCCCGTCGCATCATGTTCGATGACGTCGAGCTCTTCCGGCCGGTCGGACAGCCGGGCCAGGGAAAACATCGCCTGCTGCCGCACGAGCTCCTCCGGGGACTTCAGCGCGACGATTACCCGGTCCCTCTCCTCCTTCGCCTCCAGGCGTCCGATCGCCCACAGCACGTCGCCGTTGGTCGCGTCGCCGCTCCGAAGCCGGGAGACGATGGCGGGCAGCGAGGCTCGCGCGCCGGCCGCGACCAGGAGATGCAGCGCGCTCCAGCGGATGAAGGGGTCGTCGTCCGCCAGGAGCGGCTCAACCGCCTTCAGCTGCGCGGGACTGGCGAGGAGCGCCGCCTCCTCGGCGGCGCATTCGCAGACCTCGGCTTCCTCGTCGCGGAGCAGCGCCAGCATATCGCCCGCGTACTCCCGGCTCCCGACCGCGGCGAGCGCCCGCAACGCGGAGCGGCGAACGTAGTTGTCCCCGTCCTTCAGCAGTTTCGCCATGTTTTCCGCGTCGTCCTTGGCATCGACGCGACCGAGCGCCTTCACGGCCCGCCAGCGGATTCCAGGATCCGGGATCTCCAGCATCGGGATGATGTGAGGCGCGAGCTCCCGAAGACCCAGTTCGCCCAACGCCTCCAAGACGGGCGCCTGAGCTCCGTCCTCGTCGCCCATCGCGACGATCGCCCCTGCATGTCCCTTCGCCTTGAGCCGGCCAAGGGCCCGGATGGATTCCCAGCGGACCAGGACCTCGCCGTCCGCCAGCCGCTCGGCGATCTTTCCCGCAAAGTCGCGGGCGTTCATGCCGCCCAGCGCCGCGATCGCTTCTTGGCGGAAGACGGGATCAGCGGAGTCGAGAAAGCGGGCCACCCTTCCGGAATACTCCTGCGCCTTGAAGCGGCCCAGCACCTGGATGGCCGCCAGCTGGACGGCAGGGTCGGCATCGTCGAGGAGGGGGGCAAGGAGCGGGCCGTGCTCCCGGGAGCCCAGCCGGCCCAGGACGTGGAGCACGTTGAGCCTCACGGGGCCGCCCTCGTTCTTCAGCAAAGGAGCAATCTCGGGAACGCGCTCCCGCGCTTCCATCTCCACGAGCGTGAAAGCAGCTTGCCACGAAACACGGAGGTCCGGATCCCGGAGCAGCGGGACCACGAGGCCTGCGTAGCGGCGCAGCTCGCGCTTGGCGAGTTCTTCGGCCGCGCGGCTCCTGACGCCGGCGTCGGCGTGGGAGAGGAGGGGCAGGGTCAGGCCATACCAGGAAACTATCTTTTCCCGCGACACGAGATCGAGCAGCTCGTCCGGCTTGGTCCATTTCTGGGGTACGGGCGGCTGGGCGAAGGCCGCCAGGACAGATTCGCTCCAGTCCTTGTGGTGGACGGCCGCTTCGCGGAGGGCTAGAAGGCGCTGCTCCTCGGTGCCGGTCCGCCAGCGGTCCAGGAGCGCCGCCGCAGGGTCCTGGGATCCCGCCAGGGCCAGGAGGATCAGGGGGGCAAGTTTGGCCATCGTTCCCGCTCCGGTTTCCCTGCCATGCCAACGCTCGTCACGCCGTCACTTCTGTGCGGCGATCAACATCGTCGAGTCCGGATACTCCGTGGGCCCGTAACCCCGGGGGGTCTTCGCCTCGAGGGTGACGTCCCTGGACCAGTGCGTCTTCTTCAGCCACGGGATCAGGTAGCTTTCCCGATGAATCACCCTGAGGCCCACCTTACGAAGCTCGACGGCCCAGTCCGAGAGCGTGAAGACGCCGAACTGCTCCTTCACCTCGTACTTCCAGTTCTCATCGTAGATATATTTCGTCAAGAATTCCATCGCGTCCCGCCGCGCCACCTGGATACGCCGATCCTTCAGCCTCCATACGATCTGGCTCGATCCGAACTCCCGTGAGAATCGGATGAACTTCTCGTACGCCGCGGCGTTCAGGAACGTCAGGTAGACCACGTCCTGCCGAGCGGGCTTGACGCCGTCCCGGAGGATCAGGCGCCCCCCGCGGCGGAGCGCGGCCGAACAGTGGCCCAGAGTCCTCCGCACCGCGGAGTAGTCGTAGCCCTTGTAGCTGAAGACCTCGTGCAGGATCGAGCACAGGACGATGCTGTCGACCGAGCCCGGCTCGAAGAGCGGCTCGCAGATGTCCTTCTGTCGGAATTCCCCTCCCGGAAGGCGTTTCCGGCAGCGACGGATCATTTCGGGTGAGCAGTCCACTCCCACGAGACGGCTATGCGGGAACTTCCGGCGCAGGAGCTCCGTCACGGTGCCCGTGCCGCAGCCGAGGTCTGCAATCACGCCCGGGCGAACGAAGCGAAGCAGCTTCGCCTTGTCGACGGCGCTCGCTTCCATACCCGCCGCGTAGACGGCATAGCCCCGGGCGCCCCTGATCGGCAGCATGGCCTAGCGGAAAATCTCCCCCAGGAAGCCCTTGTACATCTCCCAGGAGCGTCGATCCGCCTTCTCGTTGTAGGCGGCGCCTTTTGAATTGTCGCCGCCGGCCTCCTTCAGCGTAAAGCTGTGGACGGCTCCGCCGAAGGCGACGAGCTGCCAGTCGACTCCCGCTTTGCGCATCTCCTCCTCGAAGGCCGTGACCTGTGCGGCGGGGACGAAAGGGTCATCCGCGCCGTGGAATGCGATGACCCTGGCCTTGATTCTTTTCGCATCGTCCGGCGTCGGCGACGAAAGATCGCCGTGGAAGCTGATGGCCCCTGAGATCTCAGCCCCGCTGCGGGCGACTTCCAGCGCGGTCGTTCCTCCGAAGCAATAGCCCATGACCGCGATCCTGGTGCCGTCGCAGAACTCGACCTTGCGCAGGGCTTCGAGCCCCGCCAGGGCCCGGGCTCGAAGGAGCGCGCGGTCGCTCTTATAGCCGGTCGCCAACTTCGCGGCCTCCGGCACGTCCTTGGGGCGCACGCCTTTGCCGTAGATGTCCAGGGCGAAGGCCACCATCCCCAGCCGGGCGGTCTCCTCCGCCCTCATCCGCTCGTACGGGGAGTGACCCATCCACTGGTGGCAGATGAGGACGCCGGGCAGCTTTCCCTTCGCATCCTTCGGATACGCGACGTATCCCTCGAGCACGACGTCGCCGTGCCGGTATTCGACTTCCTGGGTTACCAGTTCCCCGGCGGGCGCACCGCCGTGGAACGCCAGAACCGCCATCGTCGCGAGCAGCATCATGGGCATCTCCTGAATCGAGGCATCATGATAGTCGGCGACGCTCAGAACGGGAAGCCTATGCTCAGGTGGAGTTCCACGGGGTGCTCCGGGCCCCTCGGGTGCGGATTCCAGCCGACGTCGGCCACCAGGGCTCCCGCGCGCGTGATGTAGCGCACCCCGACTCCCACGGCATAGCGGATGTCGGTGAGATTGACCCTCAGACGGTCGACCCAGACGCCGCCCTGATCTGCGAAGATCGCTCCCTGCAAGTCGCCGACCAGGGGGATTCGGAACTCCGACTGGAGGGCCAGAAAGACCTGGCCGCCGGTCGGCTGGCTGTCCACCTGGGGTCCGATCGCTTCGAACTTGAAGCCGCGGACGGTGTTCGTGCCCCCGGCGAACTCGCGCAGGGCAATGGGGATCTCGGCCGTCCCTCCAAACGGCGCGATGACGCCGCCCTGGAATGAGGTCGCGAAGACAACCGACCCGGGAAATGAGAAGTAGTAGCTGAAGCGGCCGCTGGCGCTCCAGAACTCGACTTCCGTTAGAGCGGGGATCGGCGTGTAGGCGACCTCGCCCGTCAGAAGGATTCCGCGCGTGGGATTGAGGGGATTGTCCCTCAGATCCAGGGTGGGCGAGAGGAAAACGGCCGTATAGTCGTAGTTGAGCAGGTCCCCCGGGGAGACCGAGGGATCGACGTTCGACGTGGTGATGTGGGCGTTCCGAAGGCCGACGGTGCCGTTCAGGACCTGGAGGAACGGATAGGTGAAGGATAGCACGCCGCCGCGCGTGACCGCATCGAAGCTCGGATACATCCGGCTCTCATAGTAGCCGCTGAGGCCGAGGCGCAGTTCGGAGCCGAACAGGTAAGGCACGCCCAGTTCCGATTCCCCCCGGTATCCCGTCTTGCTGATATTGCCTCCCACACGGACCGATTCGGCGCCGCCCCAGATGTTGATGCCTGTCACGTCTGCTCCGATCCGCGGGCCATCGAAGGAGCCGTAGCCTCCCTGTACAGAGGCTTCGCCGCCCTCCCGCTCCTCGACCTCGATCTCGATCGGCAGCCTGGTGGTCTCCTCTTGCGACGGGGACGGCGAGACCCGGACCCGATTGAAGACGTTTGTCGCCATCAGCCGCTCTTCTGCATGCCGAAGGTCGGACATGCGGTACTCTTCCCCGGGCTTCAGGTCCGCGCGGCTGAGGATGAACTGTTCCCGGGTCCACACGGCGCCGGACACTTTCATCTCCTCCAGGGCGGCGTGGGGGCCCTGTCGAAGATCCACTTCCAGGATGACGGTGCCCGTCACATGGTCGATTTGTGGCCTGACGCGGGCGGTCGTGAACGGATGGCCGTGTTCGCGGTAATAATCGACAATCACCGCTTCGACGCTTTCGGGAGTTCCCGGACGGTAAGGCTGGCCCAGAACATCGCGGGTTTTGTCCTGGAGGCCGCTGTCCGGGGGCAGGCCCCGGGTTTCCGTCACCGTGAAAGGAGCTCCTTCCTGGATTGTGAACCAGACGATCATCCGGTCGTCATGGCCGTCCTGAAGAGCCGTTCGGTGGCTCACGAGCGCATCGAGGTACCCGCGGTCCCGGTACGCCGCGAGAAGACTATCCTCCATCAGGATGACGGAGCGCCGGGAATAGGGAGGCAGATTCCCAAGGAACCGCGAGGGCGCCAGCTCCTGGAGTT
>DATGFI010000044.1:0-4883 GCA_035309205.1 Planctomycetota bacterium
TCTCGCCCGAGGTGCTGCGAACGGCGATGACGGAGACCTCCATCGCGAAGTCGACGTAGCGCTCCAGCATCAGGGGGCGGCCGTTGAAGGCGGCCAGGGCGCCGTCGGCATCCTCGGGCTTGGCGATCAGGCGGTTGCCGCGGCCGTCGTAGGAGTCGGTCCGCGCCTTGAGAAGGGCGGGGCAGCCAAATTCCCGGAGAGCCGCGGCGAGGTCTTCCTTTCCGCCGATCGCCCTGAAGTCGGGGACCGGCAGCCCCTTGGACCTGAGGAAGGTCTTCTGGGTCAGCTTGTCCTGGATCGTACGGAGCGTGGCCGGCGAGGGGTGGACGATCTTCCGGCTCCTCTCCAGCCCCTCCAGGGTGGCGCTGTTGGCCTGCTCGATTTCGAAGGTCACGAAGTCCGCCCGCTCGGCCATCCTGACGATGGCGTCGTGGTCCTTGAAGTCGGCGAGGATCTGGTCCTTCAGGAAGGGGCGGGCCGGCGAGTCCGCGGTCGGATCGACGGCAATCAGGTCGTAGGGAAGCCCCTTGCGGCGGGATTCTTCGGCGAGCATGAGGCACAGCTGCCCGCCCCCCACCACTCCGACGACGGCCCTACGGCTCGCATCACCCATGGTGTGCAGCGGATCGTACCAAACTGTCAGGGTTTCTGCGTCGCAGAAATGGCAGCCGCCCTCGCCAGGGCGTCGAGTCGGATGGCCCGGTGATTCAGGACGGCGACGGGCTTCCCGTCCCGGAGGACGATGGCCTGGGGCGACTCGTGGCGGATGCCCAGGTTCCGGGCGACGGCATTGGACAGCTCCCGGTGGGCCAGAAGGTCGAGGTAATAGATGGTCGCCACAGCCGGGTTCTTCTCCTCGAAGGCCTGAACCTCTTCCAGGGCCGCGTCGCAGATTCCGCACTGCGTGGAATGCTTGTAGATCACCACCGGACCCGGAGCAGGGAACAGGGCCGCACTGAGGTCTTCGAGGCTCGCGAGTTCCTTCATGTCCTCTGAAACGCGGGCCCGCGCTCAGTCCTTCCCCTTGCGCGACTTCTCGCACAGCTTGACGTAGGTCTCGACAGGAACCCGGTCGGCGGGCAGGGATGCCACAAGGGCGTCGGGGGTCTTCGCGCCGCTCTCCATCCGCGGCGGATTATAGCGCGGGTCTTTGCCTATCCCGAGAAATAGAAGTAGATCCCGATCAGGCTCAGCGCCACGGCGGCCAGTCCGGCCAGAGGGCCGGGCGCGACCAGCCATTCGAAGGCGGCGTCCATCCACTCAAAGTCGGTTCGCGGTTCTTCAACGGGGACGACCCGGTCGGAGTCCGTCGGGCCCGGCATCGGAACCCTGGCGGCGGCAAATCCCAGCCAGAGCGGAGGGAGCAGCAGCAACGCCGGATATCTCCAGTCCAGGGTTTTCGCGGTCGATGATGGATTCGCGAGGACGGGAGCCAGGACCACCCACAGCCAGCCGCCGGCTGCCACGCGAAATCCAAGTTTCGGCTTCCGCCAGACCAGGATCATTCCCAAGACCGGCAGCACCGAAAGCCTGAAGGCGACCGCGAGCTCGGCGAAGGGACTCCGCTCCATCCCGCAGGAACTGCGAACGTGAATCTCCTCCTCCCCTGCTCCCCCCGGATCCGGGGCCGGAGCGGGGGCAGGCACCAGGTGCCGCCATGCCTCGTCAACCGCCGACAAGAACGCGCTGAAGAAGAGGATGGCCATACATGCACCCCACAGGGTGCAGAGCGTCCGGGTGAGGAGGAAGGGGGTGTCGAGCCACTCGAACCCCGTCCGGACTTCCCTGCGGACCATCATCACATGGGACGCCGGCGGACGCGGATTCCAGCGTTTATAATCCCGATCGCCCCGCCGGGCGGGGGAAAGGACGCGGAGCGCCCGGTCGCTCACATCAGGATCTCCTGACCCTTTGCAAATCGGATCATGGACCGTTATCTTGGCCATACGGTCGGCCGGCATTCCTTCACCCCGCCTTTGGGCGGGACGGCCGCCGTGAATCTCACCTGCCGATACTCGGGGGAAAAATGAAATCCGGAGCGTGCCCGTTCAGCCTCGGGATACTCTGCAAAACCGGGGTCTTCACGGGCAAGGCGACTCTGATGTCCTACTCCGTTCTTCTTCTGGGGCTTCTCCTGGCCTTGGGTTGCCGTCCTCGTCCAGAAACGCTTCATATTGGCATCCCCCTCCGGCTCACCGGGGAAAAGGGCCCCGGTGGACGTCAACTCCTCCGCGCCATGAAAATGCGAGTCGATGAACTCAATGCCAGGGGAGGCCTGGGGGGCCAGCGGATCGCGCTGGACATCCAGGACCTAGGAACGAGCCCCGAGACCGGAAAGAAAGCGATCCAGGCGCTCGCCACGGATGTCCGTATCGCGGCCATCGTCGGCCTGGACGACCCCGAGATGGGCATGGTTTGCGGGGCGGTCTGTGGTCAGGAAAAGATTCCCGTGGTCTTGCCCACCGTTGGAGACGCCGGATTCTTGAGTCAGAATCCCTGCCTCTTCACGTTGACCCGCCCCCTCGCTTTTCAGGCCGAAGCGATCGCCGCCCACCTGGCCACGTTTTGGAAGGCGAGCCGGGTCGCGCTCCTTCACGAGGAGACGACCACCGCCGGACAGATGGCGGAATCCTTCCGGCGGCTGGCAGGAAAGCTCAACATTCAGATTACGGACGTGGCTTACCGAGCCGGCTCGGCTGTTCCTGCCCCAGAACGACTGGCTTCCACAACGGAAGGCTGTCAGGCCATCGTCCTGTTCGATGAATCGGCCCGGGGAGCATCGATCATCCGGGCTCTTCGGGACCTGAACATTCAGGTTCCCATCTTCGGATCGGACATGCTCGCCGGCGGGATCATCCAGGCGCTGGGGAATGAATCCTATCTGCAGGATTTATACGTGCCCTTTCCGTTCATGTATGAACTCGCGGACCGGCCTGCCATCGACTTCTACCGGAATTACACCCGGACTTACCACGAGTCTCCCGCTCCCGGGGCCGCCTTCGCCTATGATGCGATCAGCCTGCTGTCCCGAGTAATCGAAACGGTCGGGCCCGAGAGGGCGAACATCCTGCAGGGGTTAAAGGCCATGGACAACCCTGAGCGGGCTTTCGACGGGGTCACGGGACTCCTTTACTTCACCCCCGAGCGCTTCGTTCCCCACGCGCCCGTCGTGGCTCAAGTGGTCGCCGGTGCGTTCAAGCCCGCTTTCCGCCAGCTTCGCCGTGTGGAGGACGCCTTCTCGCTCCGTACCCTGGATCGGAGGATGCGACACGGCTTTGTCGAGATGATCGATTCCGTTCCCTACTTCAAGATCGAAGTCATTTACGTGGGCATCGATTTTCAGCGCCTCAACGAGGTCAATGTGCGGGAGAAGAAGTTCGGCATGAACTTGATTCTATGGTTCCGCTGGACGGGAGACACCAAGACCGACGATATCGAGTTCACGAACGCCCTGGGAGAGGTGGAGCGAACGCCGATTGCATCGGATCTTGAGCAACCAGTGAAGTGGGCGGCCTATCGGGTCCGGGGGACCTTCACCTGCTCGTTTGATCTGCATAATTACCCGTTTGATCGGCAGGAACTCTCTCTCGCCATGGCCTCCCGGATCCGGAATGGGCATCGGATCCAGTTGGTCTTCAACCAGCGAAGCGTCAATCCTCGCCTGGATGAGGTCATCCCGGGAGACTGGCTTTATGAAGGACGCGAGGACTATGCGGGGAACTTCACGGTCAGCTCGACGTTCGGATACCCCGGGTTCAGGCCGGGAGAGAAGATGGAACCCTTCTCGCAGGTGCACACGATCGCCTTCGTGCGGCGGAACGTATTCCCGTATTTCGTCACCGTGTTCATCCCCTTGGGGGTGATCGTGGTGACGACGCTCCTCCTGAACATATTCCTGAGCCGGCACCAATATGGATCCAAGGTCTCGGTTTCCACCACGAGCCTCCTATCGGTGCTGGTATTCCAGCTCACCCAGGACAGCACCCTTCCTCAGCTGGGCTATGTGACGCTGGTGGACCGACTCTTCATGGTGACCTACTTCTTCATGTGCGCCTTCATCGCCAACGATGTCGTCGTGAACCATCTCGCCGCTCACCTGAAAAGAGAGACCCAGGCAGACGCTCTGGACCGGTGGGGAAAGGTTGCGCTCGCCACCATCGCCGTGACGGCTTACGGGGCGGTGCTGCTCCCCGTGCTCACGGGCAATTAGCCAATCGCTTTGCGCCCCGAGCATCACTCCAAGCCCTTGGGCCTGAATCCCGGACCTTGGGGATCAGTATCCAAGGACTCCTTGAGGCGGAGCGCGGTGACGCTCGTCGATGTAATTCCAAGCAAACGTTCGATAGCAGAAAGTAGCTCGTTCATGCGGAAGGGTCTGGAGATGAATTTGTCGGCAGTCGATTCATTGCTCCTGTCACGGCTGGGATCCGTCTGGGGAAATGGCCGTCAAATGAATCACGGGAATTGCTGAAGTTCTCGGACTCTCCTTCAATTCTCGGCAAGCTTCAAATCCATTCATCTCTGGCACATGCAGTCCCAGATGATGATGTCCGGCAGCCAGGCCTTGGTCTTCTTCGCTAAGACCTCCTCGCCGTCTTCAGCCTCGATGAGCTCGAATCCCTGGTTTCTGAGCAAAAAGCGTAGGCTGGGGCGAGTGTTGGGGGAATCATCCGCGATCAGAACTCGCTTGCCCATGTCGCTCTCCCCGAAGATCAGCTCCACTGGTACATTGCGCAGGCCTCATTTCCACAGTTCATGCATCATACGATCGACTGCCGGCCGTCGATCTGAGTGGTCCGCATAGTCGATCCCAGCGTTTCCCATCCTCGGTGAAGGAGAGGGCTGCAAGGGCGGATAGCCCTGATGGGGAAGATGTAGGCAGG
>DATGFI010000045.1:0-2092 GCA_035309205.1 Planctomycetota bacterium
AGGAAGGACAGGAATCCATCCTTGAGACCGGGGATTCTGATCCAGGGCCCGAGGTTTCCGACCACCGCATGGCCGGTGCTCCGGACCGAGCCGAACAGCACCCAGGCCAGCACCGCGCTCAGGATGACGACCGCACACGACACGAAACCAACGATCGGCTTCGGCAACTTCCGTCCGATGAACGTCTGAAAGAGGAATCCGAACACCGGGAAGAGCGGAATCATCCACACCGTGAGCGGGGAGAACGGCGCCGCCGCTTCCGCGGCGTGTCCGCCGTGCTCCTGCAGCGCCGAGACGAAGGCGTGAAGATCCATTTATTCCTTCAAGTTGTCCGCCTGATCGACGTCCACCCGACCGAAGTTCTGATAGATACCGATAATGATCGCCAGCGCGACGGCCGCCTCGGCCGCCGCGAGCAGGATCACGAAGATCGTAAACACGTTGCCGTGCACGCCCCCGATCCGCGTGTACTGCGAGAAGGCGACGAAGTTCAGGTTCGCGGCGTTCAGCACGAGCTCGACCCCCATCAGGATCGAGACCGCGTTCTTCCGCGTCAGGATCGTGTAGACCCCCGCGCAGAAGATGACCGCGGACAGGAGGAGCATGTGCTCCAGCGGATGCCGGCTGAAGACCAGGTCCAGGCTCATTCTTCCCTCACCTCCTTCCGCGCCAAGAAGGCGGCGCCGACCAGGGCCGCCAGGAGGAGGACGGACACGACTTCGAAGGCGAAGAGATAGGGGCCGGCGAGGGCCAGGGCGATGGGCTCGGTGATTCCCCGGCGGACACCGAACTCGGCGCGGCCGGCGGAGAAGACCCACTCGGCATCCTTCCGTACACCCTTGGAGTCCTTCTCCGTCCCGACGAGCTTCACCGACCAGTGATAGTCTCCTTCGTCGAGCTTGTCGAATTTCAGCCGGTACGGGGCACCCCGTCCGACAAAGGGGAGAAGCCGGCTGGTGGTCATGGACGCGTCTTTCGGCTTGTCCTTCTCCGCGTCTTTTTCCTTGCCCCCTTCCACCCCCTTCGGCTTATCGCCTTCTTTCCCCCCCGTGACGACGAAGACGACCTGATCCACGCTGCGGGAGGAGTCGGGGACGAGGACGACGTCGGCGGAGAGAACCACCGATTCCTCGAACGCCGTGCCGCCGAATGCCAAGCCGGTCGCGCCGTCCGCCTGGTATTGACGGAGGGCGACCTCGAATCCCTCCGAGCTCGCCGTCGCGACATCCGAGTCGCGGCGCCACTTCGCGGTGAAAAGGATCACGACCACGAGCGAGAAGAGCAGGCAGAGGCAGGCACAGAAGGCCGCCGGCCCCGGCGTCGAGTCGTTGGAAAGTTTGACGTCGGTGATGCGATGCGTGAGCATGACCGCGAAGATGATCAGGACCAGGATGCCGCCGACGTAGATCAGCACCTGCGCCGCGGCAATGAAATCCGCCTTCATGACGGCGTAGAGCGCCGCCACCGAGAACAGGACGACCAGGAGGGCGAAGGCCGAGCGGACGATGTTTCGGCTGGTCGCCACGGCGAACGCACCGGCCACCGCGGCCGCCGCCAGCACGTAAAAAATCAGGTTCAGGAGGATGTCGGAAGCGCCCATACTAATGGCCACCCCCCCGCAGGTGGCTAGAGATCAGCTCCATCCACTCGTGCCGCGTTTCGAACACGCCGATGGCGAGAAGGTTGATGAGGGCGAGCGGGGTCAGCTTCTTCCAGCACAGGTCCATGAGCTGGTCGACGCGGTAGCGGGGAAGCGTCCAGCGCAGCCAGATCATGACGAAGATCAACGTGAAGCACTTCGCGAAGAACCAGAACGCGCCTCCGACCATCTGGGCGAAACCGACTCCCGTAAAGGCCGCATCCACGGCGGGCTGGGCGATGAAGACGGCGACCAGCGCGGCGATGCCGCCCCCGAGCATCGAGCCCACGAAAGCGTCAAAACCGCGCTTGGCGAGGCCGTAGCCCATGCCGGCCCCGACCAGCGCCCCGACCGCCAGATAGAAAGTCCCCGAGATGCTTGGGGCCGGCGGCTGCCAGCCCCCCAGGAAGAAGGTGGTCGCGATTGCGGAGACCACGAACATGTTCGCGTATT
>DATGFI010000046.1:0-6369 GCA_035309205.1 Planctomycetota bacterium
CCTGGTCCGAAGCAGGGCGGCCGCGTGGGGCATCGATCCCCACCGGATCGGCATCGTCGGCTTCTCCGCCGGTGGCCATCTTTCCGGGGCGACGGCCACGAATTTCGAAGCTCGTGTCTACGAACCGGTCGACGAATTCGACCAAGCCAGCTGCCGGCCCGACTTCGCCGTCATGCTGTACTCCGGCTACTTCCAGCTCAATGGCGCTCTTTCGCCGACCATCAAGACACCCGCCGGCATTCCTCCCCTCCTGATCCTGCACGCAACCGATGACCCGGTCAGCGAGGTGGAGCACAGCATCACGATGTATACGGCCATGAAGCGCGCCGGAGCTCCCGCGGAGCTGCATGTGTACGCGACGGGAGGGCACGGCTGGGGCGTCCGGAAGATCGGCCATGCTTGCGAAACCTGGACCGACCGCTGTGTCGATTGGATGCGCACCAACGGCCTGCTCAAGGCCAACTGACACCGGTGTCTGCGATCGCGCCGCTAAAGCATGCTAACGGGGTCGACGTCGAGGACGACCTGAAGATTGTTGTCGTTGGGGACCGTCTCGGCCACTCGCCGCAGGGTCGGAAGAACGGACCCCAGGTCGGGGATCTTCAGGAGCAGATGCATCCGGGTTCGCCCTTTCAGCTTGTACAGGGGAGGTTCCGCGGGCCCGAGCACGCGCAGCTGCGTCTCGTCGAAACTCGCCCTGATCTTCTCCGCCAGCTGCTTGGCGGCCTGATGGACGCGCTCCGCGTTCCAGCCCTGGATGAGGACGCGGACCAGCGACATGAAGGGGGGATAGCCCAGTTCCCGGCGCAACTCGAGCTCCCTTCGGGTGAAGCCCTCATAGTCGTAGGTCGCCGCCATTTTGACCGCGTAGTGCTGGGGATGGAAGGTCTGGACGACGACGCGGCCGCCTTTCGATCCGCGGCCCGTGCGTCCGGCTACCTGGGTGATCAGCTGGAAGGTCCGCTCCGCCGAGCGGAAGTCGGGGATATGGAAGGCGGTATCGGCACTGACGACCCCGACCAACGTCACGTCGGGGACGTCGAGCCCCTTGGCGATCATCTGAGTGCCGACCAGGATGTCGGTCTCTCCATCCCACAGGGCGGTCAACGAACGTCGATAATCGTCGCGAGTCTTCATCGAATCGGAGTCCATTCGGTTGACGGCGAAGCCCGGGAAAAGCTGCTTGATCTCCTGTTCGATGCGCTCGGTGCCGATTCCGTAAAGGGCGAGGGTTCCTGCGCCGCAGTCGGGGCAGGTGGGAGGAAGCGCCTGGCAATCGTAGCAGTAGTGGCAAATGGCTCGCGCCGTCTCCCGGTGATACGTCATGGCGACGTCGCAGCGGCGGCAGCTGAAGAACCAGCCGCAGCGGCGACACGAGACATGGGTGAGGAAGCCGCGGCGATTGAGGAATAGAATCGCCTGCTCCTTCCGCTCCATCGAGCCGCGCATCAGCTGTTCGAGGCGGCGGGAGATGATCGGATGCCGTTTCAGCTCCGCCTTCTCGGCCGCCATGTCGACCACCTCGATCTCCGGCATTTCGCGGCCCTCGACGCGCTCCGGCAGCCGGGCCAGGCGGTAGCCACCGGTCTGGGCCTGATGCAGCGCTTCGAGCGACGGAGTCGCGCTCCCAAGGATCACGGTTGCGCCCTCGATCCGGGAGCGCTGGACCGCCACCTCGCGGGCGTGATAGCGGGGATCGTTCTCCTGCTTGTAGGCGGCCTCGTGCTCTTCGTCGAGGACGATGAGACCTAGGGAACGGGTGGGAGCAAAGACGGCGGAACGGGCACCGACGATGACGTCGATCTCGCCGTTGCGGATCGCCCGCCACTGCCGGGCACGATCGGCCTGCGTGAGGACGCTGTGGAGCACCGCGACGCGGGGAAAACGGGCTTTGAATCGCGATACCGTCTGCGGCGTGAGCGCGATCTCGGGGACAAGCACGATCGCCTGCTTGCCCTGCGACACGGACTTTGCGATCGCGCGAAGATAGACCTCCGTCTTCCCGCTGCCCGTAACCCCGTGGAGAAGGACGACTCCGCCCTGGTCGATGATGCGGAGGGCGGCCTCCTGGGCGGAAGTAAGCTGGTATTCCTTGGGCTTCTCGACGAGGGCCTCGGCCATCGCGTCAATCTCCGGCCTCACTCTGGTTTCCAGGAGGAGCCCGTTCCGGATCATGCCCGCGAGCACCCCGGCCGACACCGCCGAATGCCTCGCGAAGTCGGCCCGCGGCATCGGGGAGGTCAGCCGTCGGGCCATTTCGAAGGCCGACCTCTGCTTGTCGGTTTTCGGTTCCCCCGCGCCGAGGGAGATCAGCCGCAGGCTGGGACCGGGGTTCCGGGCCTTGACACCGGAAGGGATCGCGGCGTTCAGCGCCTCTCCCCAGGAACAGGCGTACCGGGCGGCGACCCAGCGGGTCAGGTCGAGCAGCCTCTCGTCCGCGAGCACCTCCTCCGTCGCTTCCTTGAGATCCTTGATCCGGGGGAATGTCGCAGTGTCGGCGAGCTTGACCACGAAGCCGGCCTGCTCCCGGGGGCCGAAGGGGACTTTGACCCGGACGCCGGGGCGGACAATCCCGCGCAGGGCGGGGGGGACCCGGTACGTGAAGGAGCGGTCCAGGGGGAGATTCAGGACGACTTCCGCGAATTCAGACACGGCGGGGATACTATCACAGGTCGCTGGGACAGAATAGTTCTCACTCGCCCGAGCCTGAAAATGGGAAGGCTCCCGGGTCTCCTACCGGAGAGGAATGAGGCAGCGGTTGACCGCGCGATCGCCGCCTGCTTCCAGGACCAGGATCTCGGCGCTGCCCGATTCCGGCGCCGGGAAGTCGAACGGCCTGGTTCGAGACCCCGGCGCGAGGTCACGGATCAGGTCCAGACGCTCGGCCAATCCGGGGATCCTTGATCGGATGGACAACGTCATCGTGTGATCCGATCCGTTCGCGATCCGGAAGCTCAGGGTCTTCGGCGCTTCCGGCCGAACGCCAGACTCGATGCGGATCGGCGACTTGAGCGTGAGCTGCCGGAGCGCCTGCAGCGAGACCTCTTTCCCCTGACTCGTGAAGCTGAGGTCGAACCTCAGGTCGATGGCGCGTTCGGACTCGGACGGGGGGGCGATCAGGTCGAAGGTCTCCTCGTGGACGGAATCCGCCGGCAGGGCGGCGATCCTGAAGCGGCGATTCGACGCGCGCCATCCGGCCGGCAACCCTTCGAGGGAAACCTGGAGATCCCTGGGAACGTTCGCCTGCGAGCGATTTCGGATTCGCAGGGACAGGCGGACCGGATTCAGCTGCAGCGGGAGCTCCGAAGCCGAAAGATCGACACGCAGCTCCGTCACCACCGGGTCCACGTCGAGGATGAACAGGGGCATCGAATTCACCCGAATCCTCTCGCCGGCTCGGATGGCTCTTGGGGCGACCGAAGGAAGCGACAGCAGCGTGCCCTCCTGAATCGGGAGGGTCAGGTCGCGCTCGCCGTCGTCGGACCACACGGCGAAGAGCACCGAGCGTCCCTTCCGAAAGGCCGCCAGCCGGATGTCTGTCGGGAAGAGGCCCGGATCCGGCATGGGCTCCGCTCCGGCCAGCACCTGGTCGACGATCTTCAGTGCCAGGTACTCCGAATTCGGCTGGCCGTTTGGATCGAAGAACCGGCGATCCAGGACGACCCGACGGCGGGGATCCAGGAGGTGGCGCTGGAGCGGGTCCTCGGCCGACTCCGGCAGTCGCTCGGCCGACCCCGAATACTGAGGCGAAGGACCCAGGATCAGGTCGGGCGGCCCGACGAGAACCGCCAGCGTGCCCCGCGCCTCGTGGCCGTCCACCGACGCCCTGAGCTCGTGGATCCCCGACGGCAACGGCGGGAAGTCGATGGCCACGGAGCGGTCGACGGCAACGTCGATCGTCGCGCTCCGATGGACGACCTTGCCTTCCGGTGACGTCATCGTGGCCGATATCGAATGAATGCCGGGGGGCAGGCCGGCGGGACTGAGCGTGAAGCGCGAGTACTCGTCGGTTGTGAAGGTCGCCATCGAGCGGCCCGCCGGTCGGATGCCCAGCAGTTCCGCGGGAACCACCTGGAGAAGATCGAAGTCGCAAGCTCCCCGGACGTCGGGCCCCTCGAAATGGAGGCCCGGCAGGACGCCGGTCGCGCCGACGGGGGAACGGGAAACTTCGAGCATCTGCAGGGTCCAGCCGTCCGTCTTCTGGACGGGTTCCGACCGCTGCTCGGCGAGGACGTCTCCGGCGGCATTGACCCAGGTCAGGGAAAGAAACGTCGAGTTGCTCCGGTTCCCCGAGAGACGCACCCACACGGAGGCCCGATAGGGCCGACCGGCCTCGGCGGGCCATGGCTGCCGGGCGGCGCGGCGAACTGCCGTGGAGCCGCCCAAGGTGCGGAAGTGCAGGTACTGGTTCCCCGATTTGGCCAGCTTTGGATCGTGGACGCGCTCGACGATGTTGTAGGGAGGGTGGGCATCGGAGACGACCCGCTCCCAGTTCTCGGCCCCGGCGCCTTCGAAATCTTCGGTCAGGTCGCCGTCCCCGAGAGAAAGGGCCAGGAGCAGCATCAAAGACAGCACAGTGACTTTATATCGGCCGCTCAGCGGGACTTCCTGCCGTCCTTCTTCCACGCCTCCCGGGCCGCCTCGGTGACCTTCGCCAGCGGCACCCCGTGCCGCTGGGCGGCGATTCGGCAGTCCTCGTACTCGGGCGACGCCTTGATCGTCTTTCCGGCCAGCCGGCCGACCTTCAGGCGAATTTTTCCATACCGAGTGGCCACCAGATCTTCGGTCCTGTCCAGCTTGCTCCGCTCCATAAAAGTCCGGCGGAGGCCAAACGTCGGCGTTTCACGAAGCAGAATGTCCTCGACCACGGCCCGCGTGGAGGGTGCGGCCAGGACGGAGACCTTGACGCCAGGTCTGCACTTCTTCATCTGGACGGGGGTGGTATAGACGTCGAGCGCTCCTGCCGCCAGGAGCTTCTCGAACAGGTATCCCACCAGCTCCCCGGAGGCATTGTCCAGATTCGTCTCGATCAGGAAGACGGTGTCACTCCGCTCGGATGTGGTTGTTTCCCCCAGGAGCAGCCTTGAGACGTTCGCCCGCTGCGGGAGGTCCCACTCTCCCGCCCCCCATCCGATCGACCTCAGAGTCATGTCGGGGAAGCGGCCGGGCTCGCGAACGAGGGTGGACAGGAGCGCCGCGCCGGTCGGAGTCAGGATCTCCCGGTCGATATCGACCCGAACCAGCGGAAAACCCCCGAGCAGGCCCATCGCCGCCGGGCCCGGATTCGGGAGGCGACCGTGCCGCGTTTGGATCTCCCCGTGGGCGATCGGAACCGGGGAACAGTAGACTTCCTTCACCTTGAGGAGGTGGAAGCCCAGGCAGGAGCCGACGATGTCGACGATCGAGTCGATCGCGCCCACCTCGTGGAACGTGACTTTCATCGGATCCACCCCGTGGATCTTGCCCTCCACGCGGCCCAGACGGATGAAGCAATCCGACGCGGATTCCTTCACTTCGGCGGGCAAGCCGCTCCGTTTGATCAGGCTCAAAATGACCTTGAGCGAGGTGTGCGAGTGGCCGTGGTCGCCGCCATGATGAGGGGAGTGCTCATGGCTACGGGGCTCTTGCCGGTGGCCGGCGATGGTGACGTCTACCTTCGTCGCGGACACGGAGTGCTTCAGGACCCGCCGGGACGAGAGCGCATAGCCCTTGAGCTGGAGTGTCGCCAGGCCGCGCTTAAGCTCGGCGAGCGGGAGTCCGGCGTCGACCAGGGCACCCAAGGTCATGTCGCCGCTGAGCCCGCAGAAGAGGTCGAAATAGGCGATGTTCATCCGGATGTGCGGGTGACGAGGACCCGGTCTCCTCTGTGGATGCGGGCGGCGCTTCGGGCGCTGCCCTGATTCACGGAAATCTCCAGATGGCCGGTCGACCCGACCAGGGCGAGCAGCTCGCCCTTCTTGGCGTCCGCATAGGAGTCCGAAAGCGCACGCACGACCCGGCGGCCGACGGTGATCCGGATATCCCGGGAATCCCGGAGGAGATCGCCTGGAATATTGGTGATCAGGTTGCCGAAACGATCGATCGAGACGACTTCGCCCCTGACGGATCCCGCAGAGCTGACCCGGGGAGCGGATGCTTCCGAGGTCGTGATGCGGCCGATGCCGGGTCCCAAGCGGCCGAGGTCGACCCCCTTGGTCAGATGACCCGCGACCGGCGCGAAGATGTCCCGCCCGTGAAAGGTGCGGGAGAGGGGTTTCAGGAAGTAGCGGGACTCCGTCACCCGGACGATTCGGCGGATGGTGCCGCCTCGATCGAGAAAGCTGAGGATGCCGTTGTCGGGCGCGAGGAAGTAATGGCGGTCGGTTTCCA
>DATGFI010000047.1:0-2746 GCA_035309205.1 Planctomycetota bacterium
GCGCGAACGAACCCGGCCGAAGTGATGCTCGCGGTCCAGGGATTCCTGGCAGGCGAATTCCATCTTTCGCTTGGGAGTCCGGACCAGGTGTCGGCAAATATTAATCGCGATGGTGACCAGCCAGGAGCACAGGTCGCCCTCCCCGCGATACGATTCCAGCCGCGTCATGCCCCGAACAAAGGTTTCCTGGACGACGTCTTCGGCGGAGAAATGCGGGGGCAGGACCAGCGTGGCCATGCGGCGGATCCGATCCGCGTATCGCTCGAACAGCTTGCCGTAAGCGGCCTTGTCACCTTTCTTGGCCCGCTCCAGCAAAGCCAACTCTTCGGGGTCCTTCTTCACGTCACGGGCAGCGGCGGCGCCCTTGGACGTCGTTCCGAGCATCAGGGGGGAGGCAGCCATCACATGATCCTCTCTCTTGTAGCCCCGGGGGTCCGGGGTGCGTTCCCGATCTCTCCAATCTACGATGTTTTGCGAAGCGTGTTACTCGGAATAATGTCAGTGCCGGCAAACCTTATCGAGCGTAACGGCTTCTGGCTCGGGCGGATCGGCTGGCCGGCGGCCCGGGCGGTCGCCGGCGGTTGGAGAAACCGCCGATCCCTCATGAAGGAGGTGTCCATGTTGCGCTGGGCAGCGGTCTTTTTCATCATCGCGATCATCGCCGCCGTGTTCGGATTCGGAGGCGTCGCCTCCGGGTCGGCCGAGATCGCCAGGGTGCTCTTTTTCCTCTTCCTCGTGGTCTTTGTGGTGTCCCTGATCTGGGGGCTCCTCACCGGCCGACGCGATTCAGCCCCGCCGGGCGTCTGAGCGGCTCAGTCGTCCGCTTCAGGGAGAGCAGGAACGGCGACGGATCCGGCGGGCTTCCCCTTCCTCGGGGACCCCCGCGCAAACGGACCCCCGCCTCCCTGCTCTCTTCAATTTCATCGGCCTCATCGGCACACGTCAGGGGATGGCGAGGCCGGCGATATCGTCTTGTGGCGCCCCTCGCGGGCGACCTCCAGCAACCACCGAGATCTCCTGGACGTTACCCGCGCCTTGCGCACGTTGAGCCGGACCCCGGTTGTCCGTTCCAGTCTTTCCAGCAGGTCCTGGCCCGATCCCCCGCGAAGGTCGACCTCGAGCGTTCCCCATAGCGGCATTTGGCTACCCTCCCCGTTGCGTGAAATGCGGTTACAAGAGCCGTGGGCCGGGCTCTCGTTACGGGGAATCTGAGATGTCCAGCGTCGTCAAGGGACCCGAGGATCCCGCCGGCTCGTGTTTGGGCAGAGGCCGCGAGACGGGGGCTCCTCGCTCCGGGCCCTGGTTCAGCAGGACCCAGTACATGCCGATCGCTTTCACCATCTCGAGGAGGCCGTCGAACCCGACGGGCTTGAGCAGATAGGAGTTCGCCCCCAGCGAGTAGGCTCGCTGGATGTCCGAGCTTTCCTGCGAAGACGTCAGAACGATGACCGGCGTCTGCCGGAGCGAAGGCTGGGCCCGGAGGAATTCCAGCACTTCCAGGCCGGATTTCTTCGGGAGCTTGAGATCCAGGAGAATGAGCGACGGCAGCGGATATCTCGATCGGTCGGAATAGGGGTCCCGGCCGCCGAGATAGTGGATGGCCTCTTCGCCGTCGCGTACGATCCTGAGCGGATTCACGAGGCTCGCCTGCATGAACGCGCGCTGGGTCAGGAGGATATCGTTCGGATCGTCCTCCACCATGAGAATCGTGAAGTCGGTCAATTGCATGAGCGCCTAGCCTTTCTCCAGTTCCACCCAGAACCGGGATCCCGTCCGACCGTCGGATTCGACCCCGCAAGTCCCGTCCATGCGGGACATCGCCTTTCGGACCATCGCCAGGCCGATCCCCGTGCCGGGATAGCTCTCCTGGCGGTTCAGGCGCTCGAAAATCCGAAAAATCCGATCCTGATGTTCCGGGAGGATGCCGATTCCATTGTCCTCGAACAGGATCCGCACCTTCGGGCCTCGCGCCTCGGTTCGGATCACGACCTTTGGCAGGACCCCTTTCTTCACGAACTTGAAGGCATTGGTGAGAATATTCAGGAACACTTGAGTCAGCGTCAGGGCGTTGCCCTTCACCAGGAGCATCGGTTCGCGGACCTCCACGGAGGCACCCCGTTCCACACGCTCGACCTCGAGCTGCTTGAGGACATCGGCGATCAGCGCCGCCGGCTGGACGCGTTCGAGCTGGATCTCGGCGCGCGAAAGTCGGCTGTAGGCCAGAAGATCCTTGATCAGGACGTCCATCCGCTCCGAAGCGTCCATGATCCGGCGGGCGTACTCCCGGCCGGTTTCGTCGAGGGTGCCGGCATAGTCCTCATACAGGGCCTGGCTGAATCCCGACATTGCCCGGAGCGGGGCCCGCAAGTCATGGGAAACGGAGTAGGCGAACTGTTCCTGTTCCTGCAGGGATTCGGTGAGCTGGACGGTCCTCTCGTGCACCCGGGCTTCCAGGGTCATGTTGAGCTTCCGGATTTCCTCCTCGCCCCTGCGCCGCTCGATCTCGGAAAGCCAGAGGGCAACGCGGTCCGCCACGGAAGCGGCGAAATCCTGCTCCTCCGGAATCCAGGTTCGAGGCTCTCCAGTATGACCCAGCCGCAGGATGCCCACCGCCCTGTCCCAGTGTCGGATGCAGACGTCCATCGTGGACGAGACGCCTTCCGGGGCGAGGGGACCCCCGACGAGCTCCGCCAGGCGCGGGTCTCCCGTCACGTGGTTCGAAGCCAGGACCCGGGATGCCTCGACG
>DATGFI010000048.1:0-3595 GCA_035309205.1 Planctomycetota bacterium
CGACAACACTCGGGAACACTCAAGGACAGAGCAAACAGAGCTGAAACTGCGACTATTTCAGCAGCCTGCTAGGGCGGAATATCCGCCAGTTCCCGCACGACCTGCTCGACCCCGTCGATCACCCGCGCGCAGCGTTCGTAATCGATCTTGTCGGGCGTGTCCCCGGGCAGATGATAGTGGGGATAGCGGAAGGGCGCCGTGTCGGTCACCATCACTCCCGAGTAGCCGGAGGCCCAGAACGACTCGTGGTCCGACCAGCCGACGCCGGGGAGGAAGCCCGGGACGGCGCCGCCCTCCGACGGAAAGGGCGCGCGCCCGCGGAAGACCCGGACGCAGCGCCGGACGAGCGAGCGCGAGCCGACATTCCCCACGAAGGCCACGAAGTTCCCCCGCGAGGGATAAAAAAGGCCCATGGGAGCCGGATACTTCTGGCTTCCTTCCTGATCCGAGAAGTACCCGATCGTCTCCAGACTGAGCATCGCGACCACGTTCTCGCCGCGCTCGCGGCAGCGGCGGGCGTAGACGCGGCTGCCCATCTCGTCGCCCTGGAAGTGGGGAGGCTCCTCATTGACGAAGGCGACCAGACGCAGGGTCTTTCGGGGCGACGTCCTTGCGAGCGAGCGGGCCAGAGCCAGGACGCCGGCCGTTCCCGTCCCATTGTCGTTCGCGCCGGGGCAGCCGACGACCGAGTCATAATGGCCTCCGACGATGACGATCTGGTCGGGTTGAGCCGTGCCGCGCAGTTCGACTTCGAGGTTGTCGCAGGTCCTTCCGCTTGCAGGATAGGACTGGCGGGCGACCTTTCCGGCGACGGAGAGCTCCCGCTCGACGTAGTCGGCCGCTCTCCGGAGCGCCTCGTAGTGAAAGGTGTTCCGCTCGCCGATCTTCTCCGCGAGCTCGACAACGTCGCGTCGCAGGCCCGATGCGAGCTCGGCCTGTCTGGGGCTGAGCGGCGGAAGCGGCCCCGCATGGGACTTCCCGGGCATGGGAATCATGCAGAAGTATAGCCAGAGGGGGATTCCCAGGAGAAGGATCGGATAGAAGATCGCGCGGAGCCGTCTTCTTCGGGCCGGAGTCATCCTCCGTTCAACGATGGGGCGTATACGTTGGCGGGGCCAGGTTAGAATTCCACCGATGGACTCGCTCCCCAAGCGCAGGATCTGGCTTCCTCCAATTGAGGCGCTGATTTTTCTCGGGGTGGGCCTCGTGGTCGCGGCCATCGCCATTCCCGGGCTCCTCAGCTCCCAGCGCGCGTCGAATGAACGGGCCGCGTCGACCAATCTGAAGGTGCTCACTTCAGCCGAGGCGGATTTTCGCGCAAATGACCGGGACGGAAATCACGTGAACGACTTCTGGACCGGCGACGTTTCCGGGCTCTACTACGTCAAGTCGGCGGAAAGCGGGAAGGAACTGCACCTGATTGAGCAAACGCAGGCGAACGCGGATCCCAAGGCACTTTTCCCGCTCCTGCCCCGCCTTCAGCCCATGAACGGATATTGGTTCGCGGCATTGGAGCGAGATGCCGGTGTTGCGGGATCCGACGGCCTTTACAAACGAGATACGGACAAGACCGGCAGGAAAGTCCATAACGAGGGCAAATTCGGCTTCTGCGCCTTTCCTGTGGACCGGGGGGCGGGGAAGTTCATCTTCTTCGTCAACGAGAACAACACGATCTTCCGGGAGGCCGGATTCGAGTCCAAAGACGCCTTCCCCGACGACTCGACGCTGAAGTCCTACTGGACCACGACCAACTAGGTCTTGGGCGGAGGCGGCTCGGTCGGCGGGTAAAGGTCGGGCAGGGGAGGGAGCGGGGGGGCGTCCACGTAGCCGGCCTCTCCGCTGATGACGCGCTTGAGCTCCTCGATCCGGCGCAGTCCGACGTTGATCTCGATGTCGATCGTGCTGATCTGACGCTCCTTGATGCGCATCTCCTCCTCGAGCTGCTTCCGGCGCGCCCGTCGTTCCTTCTCCTTCCGCAGGAGCTCCTCCATCTCGCCCTCGGCCTTGAGGCGGTCGATCGCCTGCCGCTTCTGCCGGATGGCCTCGCGCTGGTTCAGGACGGAGTCGATTCTCTCGGACAGGGCCAGGTCCTTGATCTCGTGGCGGATGTCCCGGTCCAGGAAGAGCTGGCCGGTCCAGCAGTGGATGACCTCGAGCTCCTTGCCGAGGCTTTCGATGCGCCGCTCCAGGTCCCGGACGCGCTCCTCGGCCCGGTCCACCGCCTCCAGGCGCTGGAGTTCCAGCCTCTGGTGCTCCATTTCCGCCTGTCGCCTGGCGTTGTCCTCGAGGATCGCGTCGGCGGCGGCCTTGCGGTCTCGGATCGACCCGAAGAGCTCGCGGAGGGTCCCGTCGGCGTGTCGGGAGAAGTCGGTGTCGGCGATCCTGGCGCCGGCGTGCTCGTAGGCCGAGGTTTTTGCCCGGTCGAGTCGGCTGATCTCGCCCCGGACCATGACCTTCTTGGCCTTGAGCTTGATCTTGTCGAAGAAGCCCTTGGACTGCTCCTGCTCCTGGAGGCTCTGCAGTTCCTGCTGGCGCTCCTCCACTTCCTTGTCGATCTTGAGGAGCTCCTCGAAGAGCGGGCGATAGGCGGCGCCATCGGGAAGCTTGCGGAAAACGGAAAAGGCCCCGGCCCCCAGTTCCATGAAGCGGGACTGGCGCTCGCGGAGGATCTGATCCCGGCGCAGGACGGCGTCGTCGACCTCCTTCTGAAGGGCGGCGAGGCTGAGCACCAAGCCGCGGATGCGCTCGATGTCGCCGTGGAAGCCGCTGATCGAGTTCTGGAGGGTGACGGCGGAATTGAGATACTTGGCGAGTTCCTCGGTGTTGACGGCGGAGGGGGCGGCGGCGGCGGCCCGGCGGCCGATGTCGAAGCAATCGGCGGTGATCTGGTGCTCCAGCCGCCGCAGGTCCGCGTCGAGGCGCTCGATCTCCTTCTTCCGGGCGTCCATGGGGCGAGGTCCCTTTCTGCGATCCGCGCAGGGTTCCGGCGTCGAGCCGCGTCTTCTATAGGGGGTAGGCTACCCGGGGAGTTCGGGGAGATCAATAGATCGCCTGCCTCCGGGAACTGGTATTTCATCGATTTGTTGACAGCATCCGATGACAGCCCTAAAATCCGTAACTTACATTCAGGGGTGGGAAGACCGCTGCTCCATGGCTTCCTCTAAGGCGTCGCCTCACGACAAGTTCGCCGCCGGGCTCTCGCCCGACGAAAAGACCCTGGTCACGCTTCGGGACGAACTCTACGGAGGCTCCTGGGAGCAGATGCTGGGGGACCTCCGGGACCGCCTGAAGGGCAAGCCCTACATCTTCAAGCTGGTCAACCGGATCCAGGACGACATCGCCCGCATCGAGAAGCTCCACGACTACGAAAAGAAGCACAAGATCAACCTCGCCGAATTCCTGAAGAAAAAGGAGGCCAAATGAGAGCTCTCGCCCTCATCATCGTGCTCGGCAGTCTGGCCGCCTGCGGCGAGCGCCTCTCCTCGGATGCGCAGTACAGCGACGGCGGCCTGCAGCAAACCTGGGATCCCGGCGAGAATCCGGTGGTCGCCGAAGTGCGCACGCTCCCGTGGAAACACGTCGAATGGGAGTATAA
>DATGFI010000049.1:0-7069 GCA_035309205.1 Planctomycetota bacterium
TCGACCCGCCGCATCTCCGGGCCCGTCACGCCGCCCAGGCCGTAGTGCTTCGCGAGCCGCTCATTCACGAACGTATGACGCGCGCCCAGGAGCTCGAGGACGCTGAGATCCTGGCGGACGATTTCATCGAAGAGAAGCGCCGCCTCGTCGTGCATCGCGGTGCGAAGGGCCTCGTCCCAGCCCGGAAAGCGCTTGGGGTCCGGTGCCTGCGCCTCGAGTCGCCGCAGCTGGAGCCATTGGATCGCGAAGTTTTCGGCCAGGGCCTTCGACTTCGGATCTTTCAGCATGCGCCGGACCTGCGCCTCGAGGACCTCCGGCGTGTGCAGCGTCCCTCTTTCAGCGAGCTCGAAGAGCTCCGCGTCGGGCATCGTGCTCCACAGGAAGTAGGATAGCCGTGTCGCCAGCTCATAGTCGTCGAGCCGGTGTGCCCCCCGCTCTAGGACGCCGTCGTGTTCGATCCGGAACAGGAATCGCGGCGACACCAGGACCGCCTGTAGGGGCAGCTTGACGGCGGCCTCGAACGAGTCCCCCTGGCGATCGGCCAGATCGAAAAGCGCCAGGAGCTTCTCGAGCTCCGCCGGGCGGAGGGGCCGGCGGAAGGCCCGGCCCGCAAAGCGCGCGATGTCCTCCGCGGCGGCCTGCCGCTTGGGAAGCGAAGGGCCGGGTTTCCGGAAAATGATTCGGCGATGGCTCTCGGGCGGCTCCGGAGGAGCGGCGTCGACCGGGCCGACGATCTCGATGTAGTCGACGATCAGATTCCGGTCGCGGGCGCTGGGCTTGGCGTCCGGATTGTAGTAGTCGTTGATGAAACCGGCGGCGACCCTCCTCAGACCCGCCGACAGCTCGACTTTTTCCTCGATGATCTGGGGGTTCTTCCGCACCGCGGGGACGTCGTAAACCCGGATCGGCCTTTCGTCGACCCGGAGCGACATCCGTGCGGGTTCATTTCCCGCCTGATCTCCCGCCGCACGGATCCTGACAAGGTAGGCTCCGGGTTGGACGATCTCGATCGGCTGGACGCATTCTCCGTTGGCGAAGAGGGTCAACATGTCGCCGTCGGGGCTGAGGCCGCCCGTCACCTGCATCGAACGGGCGTCGAACCGCCGGGGCTTGGGTCGATGTCGGTCCTCCGTGAGGATCGCGCGGTCCAGGATCTTTTCGGCGGCGGCGAGATATTTCTCCATGAGCAGCGGCGGGAGGGAAAGGACGTCGCCGATGTTGTCAAAACCGTATCCCACGTCGTCCGAGGGAAAGTCCTCCGTATTGGGGTTGAAATCGACGCCGACCAGGTCGCGGATCGTATTGCGGTAGTCCACGCGATTGAGCCGGCGCAGGACGACGCGGCCGGGATCTCGGGGGGCGCTCGGATCGGGTCGATCGAGGGTGGTTTCGATCCACGCCGTCAGCGTCTCGAGGTCCGGCCCCGGAATGCGGGGCTTCTCCTCCGGCGGCATTTCCCGGGCATTGATCTGGTCGTAAATCTTCTTCCAGGTCTTGCGAGCCTTCAGGATCGACGCTTCGTCGGTGAAGAGCTCGAGGTTCAGCTTGGCCTTGGTCTTCTTCGCCCCGTGGCAGGAAAAGCAGTGCCGGGCGAGGATCGGCCGGATCCCCTGGGCATACCCGGCGCTGACCGCTTCCTCGGGCCGGATCGGGCCGGAGCGGAGGCGCGGCCACAGAGCGGCCAGGCTCCCGGCCATGAGGAGCGCGCCGGCCGCGACGAGGCCGAAACCCGACTTCCCTGACATGAAGGGACCCCTGGGGGCCTATCCCGCTCCGCCGACCCATTACTACTAACACGGGGAATGCCCCGCAGAGGTTCGTGGAGGAGCGAAATTGGCGCGGAAGGGCGCGCGCCGGGGACGCCGGCCATCCCCCGCCCCAGGAGACTCCGGCTTCGATCGAGGGCCCGGCCAGGCGCGTTCCGAAACCGAGCCCGCCGGCGTTTGGGACCGGGCGGGCCCTCGCCGGCAGCCGGAGGAAGATGGCGCGGAGGAGCAGAGTCGCGGACTAGGGGACGATCCGCGCCGTCTTGATGTAGTCGAGCTCCTTGAAGTCCCGCTTCAGGTACGCGTTCCCTTCGGCCTGGATCTGGCCCTGGTTGGGACCCCGCCCGCCCGGCGGACCGTCGCCGAAGCCGCTGTAGAGGCTGTCCACGACTTCCATCCCCTCGATCACCTTGCCGAAGGGGGAGAAGCCCATGGCGTCGAGGCGCTCGTTCTTGTCGCTGTAGTTGATGAAGACCTGAGTCGTGCGGGAGTTGGCACCGCCCTTCGCATAGGTCACCATGCCGCGCTTGTTGCTCTGGACGACCGGATCGTCCTGGATCTTCGCGTTCCTCCAGACGGCGCTGACCTCCGGTGAGCCGTGGATGCCGAACTGGGCCATGAATCCGGAGACCACGCGGAAAAAGACCACGCCGTCAAAGAATCCATTCTTTACGAGGCCATAGAAGCGGTCGGCGCCTCGGGGGGACCACTCGCGCGTAACCAGCATGGTGAAGTCGCCCTTGCTGGTCGTGAACTTCGCCTTGAACTCCGCCGGAGCCTGGCCGATCCACTCGGGGAGGGAGGGATCGAGCAGCGCCTTGGCGACCGGGGCGGAGGGGGCTTCCGGCTTCGTTTCGGGGGGCGACGGCTTCGGTGCCGGAACCGGCTCCGGGGCCTTGGCCGGCGGATTGGGTTCTGGCGCCTTGACCCTCCTGGGGGGTTCCGGTTCCTCCCCGCAGGCGGCCAGGGGAAGCACGACGAGCAGCGCGATCATCAGTTTTTGCATGGCGGTATTTTAGCGGCCTCGCCTCCCATGGGAATCAATTTTCGAATCCCGATCGTAGTCTAGATACAGGAGATACGGATGAGGATCCTCGTCGCTTGCGCCTTCTTGGCCCTTGCCGGCTGCGCGTCCACTCGCGCGGAGTTCAGGCCGCAGGCCCAGGACCGGCTCATCCCTCCAGGCACCCCGCTGGAGGTGCTCTGGAATGACGGCGAATTCACCGAGGGTCCCGCGAAGGCACCGGATGGAGGCATCTGCTTCAGCGACATCGGGAATCGGATCATGAAGTTTGATCCGAAGAGCGGCAAGACCTCCGTCTTCCGGGAGCCCAGCGGCAAGGCCAACGGGCTCAAGTTCGATGTCCGGGGACGGCTGATCGCCTGCGAAGGCGCCGAGGGGGGAAACCGCCGGGTCTCGATCACGGAGGCCGACGGCACGGTGCGCACCCTGGCGGAGCGCTGGAACGGCAAGCGTCTTAACAGCCCCAACGATCTGGCGATCGACACCCGGGGAAACGTCTATTTCACGGACCCCCGTTACGGCGCCCAAGATTCTCGGGAGATCGACTTCGAGGGGGTCTATCTCGTCTCGCCGTCGGGAGCCGTGACGCTCGCCACGCGCGATGTAGAGAAGCCCAACGGCATCCTGATCTCCCGGGACGGGGGCACGGTCTACGTTGCCGACACCAATAGCGAACCGAAGGGGAATCACCAGCTCGTCGCGTTCCGCGTCCAGCCCGACGGTACGCTCGCCGACAAGCGGGTGCTCTACGACTTCGGTCCCGACCGCAGGCCGATCGACGGCATGGCGATGGACGCGGCGGGACGGATTTACGCCGCTGCGGGGACCGGCGAGCGTTCGGGCCTCTATGTCTTCGGGCCCGAGGGACAGCCCCTGGCCTTCGTGCGGATGCCCGGCGATCCGACGAACTGCGCGTTCGGAGAGCCCGGGGTCCTGTACCTCACGGGCCAGGGGCCCGAGCGGGCCGGAAAGCCGCGCCGCTACGCGCTCTTCAGGATCCGGCTCGCCCCGTGACGCAAAAAGCGCCGGAACCCGTGACAAGTCCCGCTTCTATCGTTATATAAGGTGTTCCAAAAGGAGACTGATCCCATGATCCGTGCCTTCACGCTCTCGCTGTGCGCACTTGTGTCTTCGGTGGCCTTGGCGCAGGACAAGGTCGAGCTTCCCAAACCCGACGGCGACGGGTTCATCACGATCTTCAATGGCAAGGACCTGACCTACTGGGAGGGTCTGGAAGGGTTCTGGAGCGTCAAGGACGGGGCCATCGCCGCGACGGAAACCAAGGAAGCGTCCAAGCAGACCTTCCTCGTGTTCAAGGGCGGCAACGTCAGCGACTTCGAACTGCACCTCAAGTACAAGTTCGTGACTCCCGACGGAAACAGCGGCGTCCAGTTCCGCTCCAAGCTGATCGATCCGAAGACTTTCCGGGTCGGCGGCTATCAGGCGGACTTCGACGCCAAGGCCGGCTATGACGGCTCGATCTATGACGAGGCGAGCGTCGTCGGCGGCCGCGGAACCATGAGCAACCGCGGCGAAAAGACGTCCTGGGACGCCGAGAACAAACGGCACAACGAGAAGATGCCCGAAGACAATGCGACCCTGAAGAAGTTCGTCAAAGTCGGCGACTGGAACGACATCGTGCTCGTGGCCCAGGGCAATCACGTCACCTACGCGATCAACGGGCACCTGATGACGGATCTGACCGACGAGAGCCCCAAAGGAATGAAGGAAGGCATCCTGGCGCTGCAATGCCATGCGGGATTCACCATGGAAGTTCAGTTCAAGGACATCAGGATCAAGCTCGCGGACAGGAAATGAGCCTTCGAGCCCTCGCGGTCCTGCTGGTCCTGGGGGCCGGTTGCGCTTCCCCATCCCCTTCTCCCGCGGAGAGGAAGGAAGACCCCGGCCAGAGCCTCTTTGACGGCAGGACCCTCGGCGCCTGGAAGCCGGTCGAGTTCGGCGGGGAAGGAGCCGTCAAGGTAGAGAACGGCTGCATCCGCGCCGCGGAAGGTATGCCTCTGACGGGCATCCGCTGGACCGGCGAAACCCCTCCTCGCACGAATTACGAATTCTCCGTCGAGGCGATGAAACTCGACGGGGACAATTTCTTCGTCGGCATCGTCTTTCCTGTGGCCAAGGAGACGTGCAGCTTCGTCGCCGGCGGCTGGGGGGGCGGCGTCACCGGGCTGTCGAGTGTCGACCACATGAACGCCTCGGAAAATGAAACGGCGACCGACCAGACCTACGCCAAGAACAAGTGGTATACGATCCGGCTGAAGGTCACGCCGGAGAAGATCGAGGTGTGGGTCGATACCAAGCAGGTGGTCAACCTCGAACTGGCGAACCGTCAGATCTCCGTGCACCCGGCGGTGGAGTCGGCGGCTCCGCTCGGCCTGACCAATTACGAGACCACGTCGCTCTTCCGCAACATCCGCCTGAAAAAGCTGCCCTAGGTCGAAAGAAAAAGGGGGGCCGCGAGCGGAACTCGCAGCCTCCCGGATTCCCAGGGGAGAGTTACTTCTTCTCGATCTCGCCGAGGATGCGCTCGCGTTCGGCCTTCGCCTTCTCCGCATCCTTCTTGTCCATGCGGCGATATTTGTCGATGTCCCCGTAGAGCCTGGCCCCCCACTCGGGGTCCGACTTTGCCGCCTTCTCGGCCTTGGCCGCCAGGTCGTCGGGATTCTTGCCCGATTGGCTGCCGACGACCCACGCGAAGGCCTTGGCCTGCTCGGCATAGGAAACCTCGGGGTTCGGCGCGGCGGGGCCTTCCTCGAGCCGGAGCGCCCAGCGGATGCCGGTGAGGAGATGCTCCTTGAACTGCGGATTCTGCCACGTCCCTTCGTTGTGGCCGAGATTGGTGTAGAAGAGCCGGCCCTTGCCCACCTCGCGCACCCAGCAGATCGGAACGTGGTAGGGTTGCTTCGTCTTGCACTTGGCCATGTCCAGGCCGTAGATCACCCTGACCGACCGGGGATCGTAGTGGCGATACTGGTAGATCTCGTCCTTGATCTGGAACTCCGCCGGCCAGGGTTTGGCCACCACGTGCGCCGGATCCTGCACGGCGACCGTCACCGTCTCGCCCGAGCCCCAGGGGTGACCGTCGAAGGTCCCATTGATGAGCGACCAGTACGGCTGGAAGTCGCCGAACGTGTCGGTGGCGCTGTGAGTACCGATCATCGCGTGGCCCGCCTTGAGCCACTCCTCGAAGGCCGCGAAGTTCTCCTTCGAGATCGGCAGCCCCCCCGTCGTGTAGAACATCACGGCGTCGAGCTCCTTCAGCTTGTCGGGGGTCAGGATCGACGCGTCCTGGGTGCATTCAACGTCGAAGAGTCCCGACGTGCTGCCGATCTCCGTCAGCGAGACTTCAGAGGGGGCCAGAGGCTTGTCCTTCCGGTCCACCGATCCGTGCTTAAAGCCCTTCGACTGGGTGATATAGAGGATCTTGTACTTTTTCTTGTCCTGTGCGATCCCCGCCAGCGGGGAGAGCAGCAGGAGAAGCGCGACGGCGCGCAGGATCAGCTTCATGGGATTCCTCCGTAGTAGGACCGGCAAGTTCCTATAGATAGCCCCAGACCCCGGGGAGTGTGACAACAGTTATTGATCCACGGTGAAGACGACCGAGCGGCCCTCGGCGGCAGCCTTCTTGTAGAACTCGCGCACGCTCAGGAAATGCCCCCAGGTGGCCTTGAAGTCCTCCTCGCCGTGGTCGCCGTCATAGTCGTCCGCGTCGATCGCGTCGTAGCGGGACCGCAGGTCCTTTTCGGTGAGGGGGGCGAGCGCCGCCGCCACGTCCTTCACTTCGTTCGGGGCGACGTAGGCCACGACGTAGTCGTCCCCGTCGTAGAGATGCTTTCCGCCCAGGACGGCGCGGTTGAGCGGGTACTCGCCTTCGTCGTAGTAGATCGTCCCGTTCGACAGGCAGCGATGCAGGGCGTCCCAGGCCTTGTCCGTCTGCACCAGCCACTTCTCGTCCCAGGTCTCCTCGATCTCCTCGATGATGGTCATGACCGCGTCGTTGTCGCCGGCGGCCAGGAGCCGCCGGGCGTCTTCTTCCGAGAGCGCGAAGAGGACCCCAAGACAGGACATGGAGGACATGATATACCTGTCCGCGTGGATCCCTTCAAGCAATCCCAGATGGACCCGGCCGGACTCTGCGCGAGCTGCCGCTTCTTGAAGAAGAATCCGAGCGACCGCGGGACCATCTACTACTACTGCCGGAAGTCCGAGTCCGATCGCTCCTTCCCCAAGTATCCGTCCCTGCCCGTGCGGCGCTGCGCCG
>DATGFI010000050.1:0-4164 GCA_035309205.1 Planctomycetota bacterium
GGCGGCCAGAACGAGGATCGTCCAGGAGATTCTGCGCATAGGCGAGATTATACCCCCCGCAAAAGGCGCGGCAACAAAAACGTTGTCTCTCCCTACTGGACGTGCTAAAAGGGGACCCTCCTTGCACGCCTGAACAGGATCCGGAGGAAATTCCCATGAAGATCACGTCCGTCAAGTCCCGCGAAGTCATCGACTCGCGCGGCAACCCCACCGTCGAAGTCGACGTCGTGGCCGGCGGCTCGCTGGGCCGCGCCATCGTCCCGTCGGGGGCGTCCACGGGAGAGCGCGAGGCCATCGAGCTTCGCGACGGCGACAAGGGGCGCTACCTGGGCAAGGGCGTCCTGACCGCGGTCCGGAACGTCAACGAGACCCTCGGTCCGCGCCTCCTGGGGATGGATGCGACCGGCCAGAAATTCATCGACGAGGTCATGATCGAGATGGATGGGACGCCCACCAAGTCGAAGCTGGGCGCCAACGCGATCCTCGGCGTCTCGATGGCCGTCGCGCGGGCGGCCTCGGCCGCTCAGAAGAAGCCCCTCTACGACTACCTTTCCTTCGGGAAAGGGGTCACCCTGCCGGTGCCGTTCATGAACGTCGTCAACGGAGGCGCGCACGCCGACAATACCGTCGACTTTCAGGAATTCATGATCGTTCCTCGGAAGTTCCCCTCCTTCAAGGAGGCGCTGCGGGCGGGCGTCGAGACCTTCCATACGCTCAAGTCGATCCTGAAGAAGAAGGGGTATTCGACCAATGTCGGCGACGAGGGCGGCTTCGCCCCGAACCTGAAGTCGATCGACGAGGTCCTCGACACGCTTGTAGAGGCGATCGAGAAGGCCGGATACTCGGGGAAGATCCAGCTCGCGCTGGACGTGGCCGCGAGCGAGCTGTGGTCCGAGGGGAAGTACGTCTTCAAGAAGTCGGACAAGTCGGCGAAGACGAGCGAGGAGATGGGCGCGCTTTACGAGAAGTTGTGCGGCAAGTATCCCATCGTCTCCATCGAGGACGGACTCGGCGAGAACGACTGGGAGGGCTGGAAGAAGCTCACCCAGCGGCTGGGCAAGAAGACTCAGCTGGTGGGCGACGACCTCTTCGTGACGAACACGGAGATCCTGCGCAAGGGCATCAAGGAAGGCCTCGCCAACGCGATCCTCATCAAGGTGAACCAGATCGGGACACTGACGGAGACGATCAGCGCCGTCCAAATGGCTCAGGAGGCGAAATACGGGTCGATGATGTCCCACCGCTCGGGTGAGACCGAGGACAGCACGATCGCCGACCTGGCTGTGGCGCTCAACACGGGCATGATCAAGACCGGGTCAGCCAGCCGCACGGACCGCATCGCGAAGTACAACCAGCTGCTCCGCATCGAGGAGGAACTGGGGTCCCGCGCGGTCTTCGCCGGCGCGAAGTAGGCCCAGCAGGGGGCGGAAAGACTCCGGGAAGCCGGAGGTCCCGAGCGACCGGGCCTTCGGCTTCTTCGTTTACCGGATCGCCTGGCGGGGTTTGGCGGGCGTCAGGTTGTCGTTGAGCTCGTAGTAGATCGGGGCGCCGGTCGGAAGTTCGAGACCGACGATGTCCTCGTCCGAAATCTTGTCCAGGTGCTTGATCAGAGCCCGCAGGGTGTTCCCGTGCGCGGCGACGATGACCCGGCGGCCGGCCTTCAGGGGCGCGGCGATCTTCTCGTGCCAGTAGGGCAGGACCCGGGCGATCGTGTCCTTCAGCGATTCGGTCGCGGGCATCTCCCCCGCCTTGTACCTCGCGTCGTTTCCCGGCCAGGTCGGATCCCACTTCTCCAGGGGCGGCGGCGCGATGTCGAAGCTGCGGCGCCAGATCTTCACCTGCTCGTCGCCGTGCTTCTGGGCGGTCTCCGCCTTGTTCAGGCCCTGGAGCGCGCCGTAGTGGCGCTCGTTGAGGCGCCAGCTTTTCGAAACCGGGATCCAGAGGAGATCCATGCCGTCGAGCACGTTCCAGAGCGTCGTGATCGCGCGGCGCAGCACCGACGTGAAGGCCAGGTCGAACGCGAACCCCGCTTTCCTGAGCGCCAACCCCGCGTCCTTGGCTTCCTGGAGCCCTTTCTCGCTGAGACCCACGTCCACCCAGCCGGTAAAGCGGTTCTCCTTGTTCCAGACGCTTTCGCCATGGCGGATCAAGACGAGCTGTTTCACGTGGAGCTTCTCCTTGTTGGAAGGGGGGAGATTAACACATCGACTGCGGAGCCGCCAGACTTTAGGCGGGACCGGGCGGCACCCCGAGCGGCGCCTGGATGAACCGCTTCTGACAGGTGCGGCACAGGTCGAAGCGGAATTCCTTGTAGACCTCGTCCATGGCCTCCTGGGCGCTCAGATGCTGCACGCCGCGGACCGCCTCCTTGAGGTTCTCCGCCGCCCGGGCCAGGTCCTCGTCAGTCAGCTCCAGAGGGTCGTAGGCCGATTTCACCTCGATGCGCACCTCGTAGCGCACCGGGGCGTCCAGGAGGAGACCGTTCCCGCAGCGGTCGCATGTGAGCCGATCCATGCCGCGATTATACGCCGGAAAGCGTCCTGATACTGTGATCCTCGCGCTCCTCCTTTGCCTCCAGGACACCGTCGAGATGAAGGACTTCCGGTCCTCCTACGCCGTGGTCCCGCCCGCGGGCTACAGCGACCGCTCGTCCTGGCCGGTGATCGTCGACCTGGGCAATCCGAAGGACCCGGCGCGGGAGCCCGGCGCCCTGGTCCTGCGACCCGGATCCCGGCAGGACGAAGCGTTCGTCCTGGCCTGCCTCCTGGATCTCAAGACCCGGTACCGCGTCAATCCCGAGCTCGTCCTGGTCCGCGGCGGCGCGCCGGCCCTCGCGCTCGTCTCGGGTTATCCGGAGCTCTTCGCCGCCTGCGCGATCCGGCGGCCGCTTGCGTTTGAGCCTCCCCGGAAGTTCCCGCCCTGCACGGTCTTCGTCGACCCGGGCGATCCCGACCGGTGGAAGGCGCTCGCCGCCGCGATGATGATGAAGAAGGCGGGGATCGACGTCGACGTCCGTCAGGCGACGGACCGGCCGGGCGAGGTCCTGGGCGCCCTGGGTCGGCGCCTCCGTCCGCGCGGCGGGCTTCCCCTGGCGGATGAGTTCCAGCGCCAGGGGCGCTGGCTGGACGCCTCGCTCGTCTGCATCGATCTCCTGGAGAATCCCGAGGTGGAGTGGCTCGCGCGGACCAAGCTGCGATCGATCGAGGGCGCGGCCCTCATCGAGCTGGCGAAGGTGGAGATCGCCGCTTCGGAACGCCGCTACAAGGATGCCGTCCTGCGCCTGCGGTCGGCGGCGCGCCAGTTCGCCTGGGTTCCGACGGGGGAAAAGCTCCGGAAGCGTCTGGGTGAGCTCGAGTCCCGGCCCGAGGTGAAGAAGGCGCTCGAGACCGACGACTAGTGTTTCGTCATCGCCTGGATCAGCTTGTTCACCTCGTCCGACAGTCCGTCGATCTCGTTGAGGATCTGGACCATGTCGGCGGGGCGCTGGCGCAGGGATTTGCGGGCCTGGTCCTTGCCCCGGAGGAAGCTCCCCTGGAGCTTGCCGGCGTCGGGCGTGGCGGCGCCCAACACCTCCTCCTGGATGCGGTCGACGGCGTCGAGCAGCTGGCCCTGGTCGCGCGGATGGACCTTGAGACGGATGGCGCCGCGGACCCGCTCCAGGACGCCCTTGATGTCCCAGCGGGCCTTCTCCACTTCGGCCGAATTCCCGGATCCGGACATAAGACGAAGCTCCTCGTTTGAAGGATATTGCGGGAAGGGGGCGGAGTCAAGGCAGGAGCGCTTCCGCCGACGCGGATTAATTGCGCTGGAAATGCAGGCGGTCTCGGGACACCTTGACGGTGACCGAGTCGCCCCGGGTCACCCGGCCTTCGATGAGGAGGTCCGAAAGGGCGCCTTCCACCTCGCGCTCGACGGTCCGGCGGAGCTCGCGCGCGCCGAACTCGGGCTTGAAGCTCTTCTCCGCCAGCCAGCGCGGGACGGGCTTGTCGAACTGGAGACGCAGCGGCACGCCGGCGGCGTGCTCGCGGACCTTCTCGAGGAAAATCTCGGCGATGCGCTCGCACTCCTTCAGGCCGATGGGATTGAAGAACACCACGTCGGTGAGCCGGTTCACGAACTCGGGTCGGAAGTTCGCCTTGAGCGCGCGGGAGAATTCCTCGACCA
>DATGFI010000051.1:0-2747 GCA_035309205.1 Planctomycetota bacterium
CAGTCGGATCGAGACGAGCTTGGAGCGCAGGACATCCCGATACCACGTCACATCCAGGCCGAGCCCAGTCCCCGAGTTCACGGGAGTGACGTGCTCCTTCGAGTTCTTTGCCCACTGTTCAGCCCAGTACTCGACGACATCCTGCGGTTCGTCGAGACCGTTGGAATTGAAGGTGCCCGGCTGGTCTTTTGAGTGCTTGGCATTGCCGCTGTAGTAATCCAGCAAATGCTCGAAGGGGTCGTACCAGAGACCGAGCAGGTGGCCCACGAAGGCCTTGGCTTCCCCGCCGAGTTCCCCCATGACCTCTTTCAATTCAGGCGTGAAGCGGAGTTCCTGCTGGTCGTTCAGATCCGCGAGCTGGATCCAAGTTTCATTCCTGGCAATCGTCACGGGTTCTCCTGTTCTATGGTACTATCTGTCTTGAACCGGCTCCCGGACAAAGGGTTCAGATGGCTTGTCAGTCTCGGCCGCTGGACTGTAGGGAGTCGAGACTATTTCAAAGCCGGCGTCTTGTTGGTTCAGCTAAGTTGGTTGCTCACTTTTCGGGTATTTCACGTCGACACAAGCTCGGCGGGCGGGGTTTTCCCCCCGCGTCCAGCACTACCACTGGAAGCGCGGCCACTGGCGCCGGGTGAATCGCGGGATCTATCGACTCCGGGATTTCCCCGCCTCCCCGCACGAGGATCTGGTCTACTGGTCCCTCTGGAGCGGCGAGAAGGCGGTCGTCTCCCATGAATCCGCGGCAGCAGTCCACGACCTGGGCGATCTCCTACCCGGCCGTATCCATCTGACCGTGCCTCCCGCTTTTCGCAAAACAGCTTTGGAGGGCGTGATCCTGCATCGCGGTCGGCTGGAGGAATCGGATCTCGAATCGCACGAGGGCTTCAGGATCACCAAGCCGCTTCAGACCATCATCGATCTCCTAATCTCCGGCACGGAGTCGGACTGGCTGGCCGGAGTGATCCGGGATGCCCTGAACAAGGGTGCCGTGACCCGGACGGCGCTCGACGCGAGGATCGCGGCCCTCAGCCCGGAGTACCGCGACCGGGCCGAACGGATCCTCAAACACGTCGAAGGCCCGGCGCGTGCGGTATAAGACGCCCGGTGCCTTCCGTACCGCTCTCGAGCAGCGGCTCAATGATCAATCCAAGGACTTTCCCGGAGGGCTCGTCCGGCTCCGCAAGATGGTCGCCTTCGAGCGCTTCTGAGCCGTCTCCAGGCCTCCGATGACCAGCACTGGCTCTTGAAAGGCGGCTTCGCTCTTCAGCTCCGTCTCGGGAATCGAGCGCGCACGACCAAGGACATCGACCTCTCAGCCAACTTGGGCCTGTTCTCCGGAAAAGTTGCTTCACCCGAAGGGCTCCACCAAGTCCTGGTCGACGAAAGCTCCAGGGACCTCGAGGACTTCTTCGCCATTCGAGTGGAAGCATCACGGGAAATAGCCCTGGAACTCCGTTCATGTCCTTAGGACGCTCCCGCTCGCGTCGCAATTGCGCCACTGAATTGCACTTCTGCGACAGCCGTCAGAGAAGCCGGGCCGGACGACGTCGCGGGGAGTTCCGGGAGGAGAACTCGTCATCGGCCCGAATGGATGCGTCGATATCGCTGAGGAGTGAGCCCCTCGGAGGACCGAAAGACGCGGCTGAACTGCTGGGGGTCGCTGAAACCCGCACGGGCCGCTACGACCTTCAAAGACTCCCGTGTTTCCACCAGGAGCCGCTTGGCCTGCTCCACATGGGCCCGCCGGATCTCGTCGTGAATGGTCCGCCCCAGCGTCTCCCGGAAGCGGCGCTCCAGCGTCCTCCGGCTGGTGGGAACTCCCTGCAGGATCGACGACACCTTCAGGTGATGGCCACTTCCCGCCCAGATGGCCCGCAAAGCAGCCGCGACGCTGGGATCATCCACCGCGAACATGTCGCTGGATCGCCGGGAGACGACACCCGACGGCGGCAGGAGAACGGGCTTCGAGGGGACCTTTTGCCCGGCCATCAGCGCATCCAGGAGCTCGGCCGCCCGCCGCCCTACCCGCTCGTAGCCATGCTCCAGGCTGGAGATTGTGGGTTCCAGCAACTCGCACAGGAGCGAGGTGTTCCCCGAACCGACGATGGCGGCGTCGTCCGGGATCCGGACATTCGCGTGCTGGCAGGCATTGCAGAGGTGGCGCGCCAAGATGTCCACCGACGCCAGCACGCCGATGGGCGGCCTCCATGAGGCCACCCAGCGCCGCATGGGCCGTTGGAGACGGATCCAACTTTCGACATCCTGCGGGTCCCCGGGCACCATCAGAACGTCGACCGGAAACCCGCGGGTGGACAGCGTGCGGCGAAAACCCTCGAGAAGCATCTGGGCCGCCGCGTCGTTCTCACGGCCGATGAAGCCGAAACTCCGAAGCCCGCGGTCGCCGAGATGCACTGCCGCCAGACGCCCTGCGGCCTCGTAATCGACGGCGACGAGAGGCAATTTCCGGTTCGGCGAGTTGGTCCAGACATTGACGGTGGGCGTCCGCGTGCGTGCCGCCCAGGAGGCCAGCTCGCGACTGACGCGACCGATCACTCCATCGAAGTTCCCCGAGGCGGCGCCTGGAAAGCCGAGGAAAGGGTCGATCTCGCAGGACCAGCCCTTCTCGCGGCCGTACTTGAGTGCGCCGCTCACCACGCCCTGGTGATGGGGGATCGGCCAGTCGAGATCGATCGCAATTCCGACACGACGGTTACGCATCTTGTAGTCCAGATTACCTTACGGGGAGC
>DATGFI010000052.1:0-2424 GCA_035309205.1 Planctomycetota bacterium
AGCCGAAGAGGAATCCGAGCCCGCTGCCGCTGCCGCAGCCCCACCAGCCCCCGGCATACCCGGAGCCGCCGGTATAGCCGGTTCCGGAGCCGTAGCCCCCAACTCCGCTTCCCCAGCCGTAGCCGGGGCCGTCTCCTCCCGAGGAGGTCCGGCGCCGGACGGGCTCATTGGTGTCCTGGCCCAGAAGAGGAATGCCGTCCGCGCCCAGCGCAAGAACCGCGAGCAGGACGATCTTCATGACCTGGCCCTCCCCTGAATTCCGGAGGCTAAGGGTTGTCGTTCTTCGGACGCTTCCGCTCGATGCGGTAGGGTCCCAGCCAGAGGTTCAGCCTCTTCGAGCCCCCCTGGTAGTGATAGTAGTACAGGTTTTCCTTCTTACAATAATACGCCGTTTCCTCGAGCCGGTAGGCCTGATCCGAAAGATCGCTCCGGAGCGAAAAGATCTCGTACTCCGTCTTGTCGTTGGCGCAGATCGGAGTCCCGGATGAGGTGTCGATCTCCCGGGGGGAATCCTTATAGCCTTCGGCCTCGACTTTCTTGTCCAGCTCGCGCCAGATCCGGACGTCGTTGAGGATCGCGCCTTTCATCTGGTGGTAGCTCGGGGAGGCGTCCAGCTCCTCCGGCGGGATGTCCGCGCGGAGAACGGAGTCCGGCGGGAGCTGACTGCAATTGGCCGCGGTGTTGACCGCCGCGCACAGAGCCACGAACAGGAGCCTCTTTCTCATACCCTCACTTCCGATTTCAGGCCCAGCGACTCCCGGCGCGCCCGGAGCCGGGGCTCGACCTCTTCCTCCAGAAACTCCCGCACCTGCGATGCCGACCGCCCCACGTAATGCTCCGGGCGCCGGAGGGCCGCCGAACGGGCCTTGACCGACCTGAACGCCCGGTCATTTACTAGACGGTCCCAGAGGTCCCCATCCTTCGACTCCATCTTATGACGACGGATGATTTCATGGAGTTCCTGCCGGTCGCCCCCCGCCTTCACCGCCTCCATGAGGAGATTTTCCGAAGCGATGTCCGGCAGCTCCCGATCGACGTTCGACCCGATGACCTCCGGGTTCACGACCAGCCGCGAGGCGACGTCCAGGTAGAGCTGGAGGATCGCATCGACCGCGAGGAAGGCTTCCGGCAGGGCGATCCGCTTACCCGCGGAATCGTCCAGCGTCCGCTCGAACCACTGAGAGGCCGAGGTGAAGGCGGCATTGGTCCCGAGCGAGAGCACGAGCCGGGCCAGCGACGTCATCCGCTCGCTCTTCATCGGGTTGCGCTTGTACGCCATCGCGCTCGATCCGACCTGGTCCTCGTCGAACGGCTCCTGGATCTCCCGCAGATGCTGGAGGAGCCGCAGGTCGTTGGCGAACTTGTGGGACGACTGCGCGATACCCGACAGGGTCGCCTGGGCCTGCGCGTCGATCTTCCGGGAGTAGGTTTGGCCCGTCACGGGATAGGTCCGGCTGAAGCCCATGGCCTGGGCCACCATCTGGTCGAGCTTCTTCACCTTCTTCTCGTCGCCGCCGAAGAGCGCCAGGAAACTGGCCTGCGTCCCCGTTGTCCCCTTCACGCCCAGGAAGCGCAGCGACCGGCGCCGCTCCGCGATCTCGTCCAGGTCGAAGAGCAGGTCCTGGATCCAGAGGCAGGCCCGTTTCCCGACGGTGGTGAACTGGGCCGGCTGAAAGTGGGTGAACGCGACGGTCGGAAGCGTGGCCTGCTTCCGGGCGAACTTCGCCAGCGCCGCGACGACGCTGGCGACTTCCCTCTCGATCAGGTCGTAGCCTTCGGCCAGCAGCAGGAGGTCGGTGTTGTCGACGACGAACGCGCTCGTGGCGCCCAGGTGGATGATCCGCTTGGCCCCCGGACACTGGTCGCCGTACGCGCGGATGTGGGCCATGACGTCGTGCTTCAGCCTCTCCTCGTACTTCCGCGCCGCGCGGTAGTCGACGTCCTCCGCGCGCTTCTTGAGCTCGCGGACCTGGCCGTCGCTGATGGGAAGTCCCAGCTTCCTTTCCGCTTCGGCGAGCGCGATCCACAGCCTCCGCCAGGTCCGGAACTTCTTGTCCGGCGAGAAGAGGTACAGCATGTCCTTCGAGGAGTAGCGCTCCGAGAAGGGGCTGACATAGACGTTCGTCATGGCTGCTTTCCGGTGTCGACGTATTCGTTCGCGCGCGTTTCGTCCCACGCGGCGAAGCGCCGCGTGATGCGCGTCAGGTTGACCAGGTTGATGAGCACGTGGGCCGCCGCGGGCGCAACGAGCGATCCGGTGGCGGCCGCCAGCCCGCCCAGGCCCAGGCCAATCACCCCCGCCACGAAGGGCCAGGGAAGGAAATTGGAATTGAGCGGCCAGTGGATGACGGCAAAGACGGCCGCCGCGACCCAGATCCCGAACTTCTGCTGCAGGGCCCCCCGGAAGAGATACTCCTCGGCGCA
>DATGFI010000053.1:0-4945 GCA_035309205.1 Planctomycetota bacterium
CAAGTCGACCCTCCCCGTCGACCTGATGAGCGCCCTGGCCGCGCTCGACAAGTTGTCGGGGAACCTCCTGTGGGGCGCAAGCTCCGACCAGCCGCTGGCCGACCTGAGCAGGGTCGTCCAGGAGGAACTCGACGTGCCCAATCCTCAGGCCGACTTCTCGATGGTCACTCGGATTGAAGGACACGAGAAATGGCTCCTGGGGGAGGCGAGTGTCGTGAAGGATCCGGACGGAACCGCCAGGGTGTTCTGGCGCGTCAGCTACTGAGTCCGCCCCGGTCGCCCGGCGTCTCGAACGGCTCTTCGGCACGATAGGAGCTGCGGACCAAGGGCCCCGCCTGCACGTAGCGAATGCCCCGCTTCTTCGCCTCGCCTCGCAGCGTGTCGAACTCCTCGGGAGTGTAGAAGCGCTTCACGGCCAGGTGCTCGCGCGTCGGCTGCAGATACTGGCCGATCGTCAGGATGTCCAGGCGAATGCGGCCCAGGTCGTCCATCACCGCCAGGATTTCGTCCCAGGTCTCCCCGTGGCCGACCTGGAGCCCCGTTTTCGACAGGAGACCCCGCTTGCGGGTCTCCTCCAGAACCATGATCGACCGTTCGTAGTTGGCCGCGCTGCGCACCTGCCGTTGGAGCCTGGCCACGCATTCGATGTTGTGGCCGAAGACGTCGGGCCGCGAGGCCCAGACTTTCTCCAGGGCGGGCCTCTTCCCCAGGAAGTCCGGAGTCAGGAGCTCGACCCGCGTCGGAGGCGACTCCAGCCGGATCTGGCGGACGGTCTCGGCGAAGATCGCCGCGCCGCCGTCTTCGAGCTCGTCGCGGTTCACGCTTGTGATGACGGCATGCCGGATCCCGAGTTCCTTCACCGCCAGGGCCGTCCGCCTCGGCTCGTCCAGGTCCAGCTCCGTGGGACGGCCGGTCTTGACCGCGCAGAAGCCGCAGGAGCGCGTGCAGAGGTCGCCCAATATCATGAAGGTCGCCGTCTTGCGTCCCCAGCATTCGGCGATGTTGGGGCACATCGCGTCCTCGCAGACGGTGTGCAGATTGCGCTCTCGCGCCACGCGCAACGTCGTCGCGTAACCTTCCCCCGTGGGAAGCTTTACCTTCAGCCACGGCGGCTTGCGCAGGACTACCGGATGGGAATGTTCCACGTCTGGATGACTTCCCTCAGCCTGGCCATGAATTTCTCGGCCTCGATGCCGTCGACGATGCGGTGGTCGAACGACAGGCACAGGTAGCACATGCTCCGGATGGCAATCGCATCGTTGATCACGACCGGTCGCTTCTCCACCGAGCCGATGCCCAGGATCCCGACCTGCGGCTGGTTGATGATCGGAGTGAAGATCGCCGCGCCGTAGGGGCCGGGATTGGTCACAGTGAAGGTCCCACCCTGAATGTCGTCGATGGCCAGCTTCTTGGTTCGCGCGCGCTCGGCGACATCGTTGATGCCGCGAACCAGGCCGAGGAAGCTCTTCTCCTCGCAGTTCTTGATGACCGGTACGATCAGACCCTCCGGCACCGCGACCGCCATCCCGAGATTGATGTAGTTGTGATAGACGATGCTGTTCCCGTCGACCGAGGCGTTGAGCAGCGGGAATTCCTTCAGGACCTGGACCACGGCGCCGGCGAAGAAATGCGTGAGGGTCAGCTTAGCCCCGTAGACCGTCTCGTAGTCCGCCTTCTCGCGCTCGCGGAGTTCGGCGACCTTCGTCACGTCGACCTGGTGGCAGGTCGTCACGTGAGCCGAGGTGGCCTTCGACTTGACCATGTGTTCGGCGATCTTCGCCCGCATGTTGGTCATGGGGACGACCTGGGTGCGGCCGGCGATTGCCGTCGGACGAAGCGCGGGGGTCGGGGCGGGGGCCGGGGACTGAGGGGTCGGACGCGCGACCGGCGCCGGCGCCGGAGCGGGGCCCCCCCGGCCGATGTGGTCCTCGATGTCCTTTTTCGTGATCCGGCCTTTCCATCCCGAGCCCTCGAGCTGGCCCAGGTCGACGTTCTCTTGCCGAGCGATGCGCCGAACCAGGGGAGAGGCGAAGACGCGCCCTCCGTCGCCCTGGCCGCCGACCGCAGCCGGCACCGGGGACGGCGCCGGCGCGGGAGCCGGAGCCGGAGTTGGGGGCGCCGCGGATTTGGTCGCCGCCGGAGCAGGCGCAGGAGCGGAGCCGCCGCCCGCCTCGTCGATGATGGCCACGACCGTGTTGATCGGCACCTTGGAACCTTCCGGCATTAGGATCTTCTTCAGCACCCCCCCGACCGACGACTGGATCTCCGTGTCGATCTTGTCGGTGGAGATCTCGAAGAGCGGCTCATCCCGCTTGACGGGCTCGCCTTCCTTCTTCAGCCACTTGGTGATGGTGCCCTCGAAGATGGACTCCCCCATCTGGGGCATCACGATATTGGTGGGCATCGGTCAGTTTCCTTAGGAATCAGGACTCGCGGCATTCTACAACGTGACGGGTTTTCTAGCAAACTTAGTAAGCAGCGAGCTTGCGGGCGGCGTCGACGATATCCCTCACCGAGGGAAGGAAGGCCTCCTCCAGGGAGGGGGCCGAAGGCACGGGGGTGTCGGGCGAAGTCACCCGAATGACCGGGCCGTCCAGGTCCTCGAACGCCTCCTCGTTGACGATCGCCGCGATCTCGCCGGCGACCCCTCCCGTCCGGGTGTCCTCGTGGACGACCATGATTTTGCTCGTCTTCTTCACGCTCTCGACCAGGGCACCGCGGTCAAGCGGGTAGATCGTCCGGAGGTCGATCAACTCGACCGAGAGGTCCTGGAGTTGGCCCAGGGCCTCCAGACAGCGGTGCACCATCAAGCCGTAGGTGACCATCGTCAGGCCGCTTCCCTCCCGGACGATCCGCGCCTTGCCGATGGGGATGGGCGGCGAGTGGTCGGGCACCTCCTCCTTGATCCGCCGATAGAGGGCTTTGTGCTCGAGGAACAGGCACGGATCGTTGTCCCGGATGCAGGCTTTGATCAGGCCCTTCGCGTCGCTCGGGGTCGACGGCGCGACCACTTTGATGCCGGGCGCATGGGCGAACCACATCTCAACGTTCCGTGAATGGAAGGGACCCGCCTTCGTGGCTCCTCCCCAGGGTCCCCGGAATGTGACCGGCACCGCCTGCCCCCAGCGGTAGCGGCTCGTGCAGGCGAAGTTGACGATGGGATCGAAGGCGCAGGCGATGAAGTCGATGAACTGGAACTCGACGACCGGTCGGAGTCCGACATAGGCGGCTCCGATGGCGGCCCCGACGAAACCTTCTTCGGCGAGCGGAGTCTCCAGGACGCGCTCCGGTCCGAATCGGTCCAGGAATCCTTCGGTGACCTTGAATGCGCCGCCATAGCGGCCGATGTCCTCGCCCATCAGGAAGACGGATTTGTCCGCCTCCATCTCCTCCCAGAGGCCCCGGGAGATCGCCTGCAGGAACGTGAGCTCAGGCATCTTTCTTCCACCAGGGGGTGAACTGGACGATCCGATCATCTTCAAATACGCCCCGGCACGCCTCCTCGCCCGGAGGCACCGGAGACGTCTCGGCGAAATCGACGGCGTCGTCGACGGTCGACTTCAGGCGCCCCTCGAGGGACTCCTTTTCTTCCCGCGACAGCCTGAGCTTCCTTTCGAAACGCGCGATCGGGTCCTTCTTCTTCCACTCCTCGAAGAGCTCGGCAGGAACATAGGACGCATCGTCGTGCACGGCATGACCACGCATGCGCAAGGTCTTGAATTCGATGAGCTGCGGACCTCGCCCTTCGCGGGCGTCGTCCGCGCACTTCCTCGTGATCGAATGGACTTCGAGCACGTCGTTGCCGTCGCCCACGTAGCCGGGAATCCCGAAGGCTTTGGACTTATCGGCCAGGTCCTTGAGCAGGGACTGTTTCGAGGTCGGCGTCGAATACGCGTACTGGTTGTTCTCGATGATGACCACCAGCGGCAGCCGTTGCACCGACGCGAACACCAGGCCCTCATAGAAGTCGCCGGTCGAGGCTGCGCCGTCTCCGACATACGTCAACGCGACCCTCTTCTCCCCTTTCATCCGGGCGCCCAGGGCCATCCCGGCCATGACCGGCACGAGAGTACCCAGCATTGAGATGCAGGAGACGACCCCGGTGCGCCCGATGTCGCCGAAGTGCTGCGAATTGTCCTTGCCGCCCGTGGGCGACGTCGCCTTCCCCAGGTAATTCGACATCACCTCGCGGGCGCTGTGGCCCCGGGCCAGGACCGTCCCCGAGTTTCGGATCATCGGGCCGACATAGTCCCCCTTTTCCAGGGCAAAGGCCGACCCGATCGAGATCGCTTCCTGGCCGAGGCTGGAAAAGAGGCCGCCGATGATCTTGCCCTGACGGTAGAGAATCTGGGCGCGCTCGTCCAGGGCCCGCGTCAGCCGGAGGTAGTAGTACATCTCGAGCTGGATCGCGCGGGGCGGGGCCTCAGTCGCGGGATTCGCCTTCATGGATCATGCGGCGGCCGAAGACTTTCCCGAAGATCGCCGCCACGGAGCGGCGCAGTTCGTCGAGGTCGACGTCGCGGCCAATTTCTCGCGCGATGGATGTTACTCCCTTCCCCCGGAGCCCGCAAGGAATGATCAGGTCGAAGCCCGACAGGTCCGTGTTCCCGTTCAGCGCAAACCCGTGCGAGGTCACCCACCGTTCGACGCGGACGCCGATCGCACCGATCTTTCGATCGCCGACCCAGGCGCCGGTCATCCCCGCTTGCCGGCCCGCGTGGATCCCGTAGGCCGCGACCGCGCGAATCATTACCTCCTCCAGCTTCTCGAGGTACTTCTTCAGGTCCAGGTGGATCGCCGTCAGGTCGACGATGGGATAACCCACGATCTGACCAGGGCCGTGATACGTGACGTCCCCCCCGCGCGGAGTCCGGACCACCTCGACCAGGCCATCCTTCGAAAGCACATGCTCCGGCTTGGACATCTTGCCCATCGTAATGACGGG
>DATGFI010000054.1:0-3461 GCA_035309205.1 Planctomycetota bacterium
TCAAGCACCGCGTGGGCCCCGCCCCTGACGGGTCCTTCAAGGAAGCCCCGGATTACTAGCCTGGATCAACCCGGGTGGCCGGAGCCCTCAGCCGGCAGATTCGATGGCCGCAGGAATTCGCATCGGATCGAAAGCGGCCAAGTCTATCGAAGGAGCCTGGCCGGCAAGCAAATCCGCCACCAGCTCTGCCGTGATCGGCGCGAGGAGAATTCCGTTGCGGTAATGGCCGGTCGCAACGATGAGTCCCTCGACCGGACCCTTCCCCAGATAGGGCAGCCGGTCCGGAGTCGCCGGACGTAGGCCGGCCCACGATGTCACAAGCGGCAGCTTGCCGAGCGCCGGCATCAGGCGGGCGCCTCGCAGCGCGAGGTCCCCGACCGTCTCCAGGATCACCGATTTGTCGAAGCCAACGTCCTCCAGCGTGCTGCCCACCAGGATCCGCCCGTCGGCCCTCGGGATCAGGTAGCTCTCGCCATCGAGAAGCATGTGGCGGCAGAGATCCGGCGGGCCGCCCGCCAGCACGATCTGGCCCTTGATCGGCTTGACCTTGAGGTCGAGGCCCAGCGGCTTGAGCAGCTCCGGTGACCAGGCTCCGGCCGCGAGGATCGTCGTCCCCGCATAGATGTCGCCTCGGGGAGTCTTCACGCCGTTCACGCGACCCGGGACCCGGAGGAAGCCCGTCACCGGCGTGTTCGTCCGAATCTCGGCGCCCTTCCGTCGGGCGCCCTCGGCCAGCGCGACCGCCATGCGATTATTCCGGATCTGGGCGATGTCGGGCAGCCGCAGCGCGCGCCGGAGGAGAGGCGTCACCTCCGGCTCGACCGCGATTGCCTCCTCGCGCGACAGCCGCTCGACCGGCTGATTCCGCTCCCGCTTCCAGACCTCAAGCTCCCGAGCCGCTTCCTCGCCCCCGTCTTCGGTTACGACGAGGAGGAGCCCTGTAACGCGGTACTCCGGATCAACTCCCGACGCCGCGAGGATCTCCCGGCAAAGTGGCTCGTAGAGGGTCAGGCTCGCGCTGCAAAGGTCGACCAAGGCCGGCGGATAGTCGGCCAGATGGACCGGGGTCAGCATCCCTCCGGCGGCCCAGGATGCCTCTCGGCCGATCTCGCCCTTCTCCAGCAAGGTGACGGACAGGCCGTCCTTCGCCAGCCGCCAGGCGATCGCCGAGCCGACGATGCCTCCGCCGATGACTAAGACGTCGGGGTTCTTCGACATGGCATTACTTGGAGAGCTTGAACATGATCCCGATGGTGAATTGGATCCAGTCGGCGCTGTTCCCTGCGAAGTGGGGCGGATCCTGGACAAAGACAAATCTGAGATTGGCGTCCAGGGCGATGTTGGGCTCCAGCTCCAGCTCCACCCCGAATCCCAGGAAGAACAGCAGGTTCGCATCCGTCGTGTCACCCCTGCTGAGACTGCCCGTATAGCTGACGTCCGTGATCGTGAAACCGATCCCGGCAAGGCCGTACGGCCGGACCGGAGAGTCACCCAGGGGCGGATAAAAGAGCCCTGAGAATTCGAACGGCACCTGGAACAGGTGAATCTGATCATGCTCGAAATTCTGCTTGAGCTGGAAGTCGATCGACGCCTCCGCGCCGAGCCAAGGCAGGATATGGACGCGTCCATTCACGCCCATTAAAAACGTCGGATCCGCGGCATCATAGGCGCCGGCAACCCCGAGGTGGGCTCCGACCCACCACTCGGGATCCGCCTTGGCGGCCGGCTCCGGCAGCGTCTCCGCAAGGGAAGCGGGCAGCCGATCTGTTTCGAGGTCTGCGGGGCCCAGGGCGAGCGCCAGAGCCACTGCAAGGGCATTCATCCTATCCTCCTTAGGGTATCCTCGTGACGATCTTAGGAAGCCGACGGCGCACGATCAAGGACCTTGACCTGCCATACGCGGCCCCCAACACTTCTGAAAGAGAGTCGCTAAACCCGAACTTGTTATGCGCCTGGGCTCGCCCGTATATCCCGGGCGTCATTCGCGGTGACTCATGCTGATGCTCGTCCTCCTTCTCAGCGCTGCCCAGGACGCGGACTACTTTCCCCTCCAGAAGGGGAACGAATTGTCTTTCCGCTCTTCCAACGGTCAGACCATGACGAGGCGCGTCGGGAGCACGGCCCAGATCAAGGGAGTGGAGTGCATCTCGCTTCAGACCGAGCGGGGCTCCCAGAAGACCCGCGAATGGCTGGCGCTCGCCCCGACGGGATGAAGTACTTCAAGATCGAGACCGCCTCCGGAGCCACGGAATTTCCACAGCCGCTTCTGCGAGCAAAGTTTCCCCTGACCCCGGGCGAGACCTGGAAAGTCAACCTTCGGGAGAACTTCGCCTTCAACACTTACCTGTACTCCGTCGATGGCACAGAATCGATCACGGTCAGCGGCGCCCGGATGGAGGCCTTGAGAATCACCGCCGCGCTTCAGACGCCGCAGGGGATCATGAAGGTCTCCACCTGGTACGTGAAGGGACTCGGCGCGGTTCGGCAGGTCTACAGTCTGGGCGCGCAATCGATGAAGGCGGAACTGACCAAGACCTACGTGAGCGCTCCGGCTCCTTCGACCCCGCCCGCCGCAATGGCTGCAGCTCGGAGGTCGTCCGCTACGAATCGAGGGACGGGAAACTGCTTCTTTAGCACCCCCAGGGGTGGACTGTCGCGGACGGCCCGATCTTCGGCGAGGGAACGTACGGGGTGAAGATCGATGCGTCCGATCAGAATGCGGGTGTCCTCTTCCTCACGTTTGCCCTATCGGATCAGCTCCCGGATTCGGTGGCCCTGGCCAGCCCCTTTCTCAGCAACCTCGCCCGGTCAAACTCCAGGCTCTCTCTGATCCGCCATCAAGTCCCACCGTCATAGGTGAGGTGTTCCGATGGAGCTGGAAGTTCCTCGAAGTTGGATCCTACGTCTTCCTAGCCCGCGGCGCGCGCTGGCCCGGCGTTCGCTCCCATCCCAGTTGCTTGCTGTGCAACCAATAGTGCGTCCCGAGGAGTCGAATGGCAACGATCAAGGCATAAAACACCAGCAGTGATGAGCCGAACCACCCCGATATGGATCGCCATCCGAAGGAGCGAATTGAACGGAAATCGCCGAAGCGCCTGGGGGATCATGGAGGTCAAGTGCAAGTTGTCACAAAGATAACCCCGGCGATCAACACCTCGACGAACACGGAAATGGCGGTGCATGCCACTGCGAGCATTGCCCTGGGGTGAAAAACGTCCCGCTAAGCCAGTTTACCCAGGCAGGGCCTGCTTCTTCTCCGATCATCGACCGTCACTTGCTTCAGATGCAGCCGAAAACTGCGCAACGAAATGCACAACGGAGGGCGCGTCCCGGTAGACATTTTGGACCCCGAACGCTAAGATTTCGCGGTCAAGCAGTTGCATCGCCCCCTATCGTCTAGAGGCCTAGGACACGGGCTTTTCAAGTCCGCGACACGGGTTCGAATCCCGTTGGGGGGACCA
>DATGFI010000055.1:0-2423 GCA_035309205.1 Planctomycetota bacterium
TTCGGGTCGTTCACCTCCCAGGACAGGATCCAAACCTAGGGGCAGGGTGCCCTGGCCAGGACGTCATGGGGCATGATCGCCGCCTCCATTTTCAGGGGATCCGATTTTCCCGCAAGCTCCCCAATGTAGGGGGTATAGTGGAGTAGTGCATTGTTAATGGGTTTCTGACCAGGAATGAAGTTCGCGTTGGCCAGGCCCCCCCAAGAGGGCCGATGCTCCCCCAAAAACACGGTTGAGATCGGAGCTAAGCCATGATCCACATTTCAGGGTTGGCGCTTTTAGGGCTGGTGGTGGCGGGTTCCCTCTTACTGATGTTGGTGGTTTGGACATTCCGACCGGCCTCGGGACGTCCACAGGAACTCCCGATGCCTATCGGTTCCAAGGAAGACCTCCGTTAGTCCCTTCTTTCTGCGGCCGAGTCGCGGGAGGAAGGGGACATCCAAGCCCGGTTTCAGTTGCGACTTCTTTCGAGGAAGAGGATATGTCCGAGGTCGGTCAGGTCGCCCTCTTCGCAGGCGGGGTGGTCGGCGTGCTCTTTCTGCTGGGCCTCCTCACCTACTCCCGGCGGGCGCGAAACTGGACCCAGAAAGCCGAAGCGAACGGCGAAGCGGTTTGCAAGGATTGCGGTCACAAAGGCCCGCTCTCCTACGGATTTCTAACCGGCGCCCGGGTGACTTCGGCCAATATCCGCCTCGTCTGCGCCGAATGCGAAGGCGAGAACTGGTGTGTGCCCGGCGGAAAAAGGGATCCGAACCGGCGCGGCACGAAGTTTGGGTCTGCTCATGGATGATCCATGGTCCGTCGCCCGAGCAGGAGCGATGTTCCGGCGCGGGCATCCTGGCGATAGAACTTAGAGCGCTTGAGTCCTCGGGGGGTAGGAGATGCCAAAGCCAAACGAACAGAATGCTCTTCCACTGGACCCTCGCGGAGAAAGGTCGACCCGCAAGTTGGTGGCACCGCCAGGCCAGGACTTGCGAAAGCACCTTCGCTTCCAGATCGACGACGCATCCACCTCGTTTTCCATCAAAGGGATCTCCACCTCCGTCGGATCGGGCAGAGTCAGCCGGGGTCGCGCAGCGATCAATCTCTCCGAAGGTGGCGCGATGCTCCTGGTGTGCGAGTCCCTTCCAGTGGGGTCCCCGATCATCGTCCGGATTGAAATGGATGGGCAGGAGGAATTCATCGAGGCCAAGGCAGTCGTCCAGTGGTGCGAGCAGGATGGCCGGAACGACAAGGATTTCCACGCGGGAATTCAGTTCGAGGCCCTGAGCGACGCGGACCTCAGAAAGATCGGCAGGATGCGCGAGTGGTTCACATCTCCCGAGTACAGGAGTCGACGGGCAACGCAGGTCCGCCGATGACCCGGCGAAGTCTCGCTTGCGATGGATTGGCGAGAGTCGCCCGGGCGGAACGCCGGGAGATTAGAATGTTCCTTCTGAGCTCGAGAACGGAGGATTCTGGGACGACCGTCTCGAGCCGACTCGGACCTGCCGGTCGACGATGCCCGCGCCACACTCCACAGCGTTAGCCGGTCCACCTCTCGCTGCTCGCCCGTCCCGTCACGGGCTCCCGGTCGACGGCTCTTCTTAGGGGGGGCTCCTGAAGGAATGCTCATGGTCGATTACATCCGCCTTGCCCTCGGCCCGCGGGCTCCGGAGGTGGTGAACGGCGTCATCGAGATCCCAGGAAAGTCGCAAAGGTGCAGTATGACGCCGCACTCGGCGTCTTCCGCCTGGATCGAACCCTCTATTCCCCAGTGGAATATCCCTGCGAGTACGGCTTCATTCCTTCCACCTTCGGGGGCGACGGAGACCCGCTCGACCTTCTCGTCCTCTCGTCCGAACCGACTTTTCCGGGATGCCTGATCGCAGTCCGGCCCGTGGCCCGGCTCGGGTTTCACGACGAACACGGGGATGACGCCAAGATTCTCTCCGTTCCCGTTGCCGATCCGCGCTTCCGCGCCGTTCATGATTCAAAATCCATTCTCCCGCACACGCTCCGGGAAATCGAGGAGTTCTTCCGAACGTATAGCGCGCTCGAGAAGAAGCCTAAGATCCTCGAGGGGTGGTCCGGCCGGGCGGCCGCTCTCCAGGAAATCCGCGCCGCCCACCGGCGCTTTTTGAGTGCCGAGAACCATGCGGTAGGAGAGGACGCACCGGAGAAGCGGGGCCGTCCCGCCCGTCAGGAAACCCGCGACTCCAAGGGTCCAAGGTGGGGTCGATCGAGGTCAAGAACGACCGGCTGATGCCGCTTGGTTCCTGTTCGAGCCGTCGCGGAACCGGCAGGACTGCCTCCACGAGGGGAGGGTGCTCCTGGCCCCCGTAGCGCGACAACGGCGCCGAAAGCATCTCGAGATGATGAAAGTCCCCCAACGTGGTCGCAGGATGGAGCCAAAGCGCCTGGGGATTGGCCGCCGGCACAAC
>DATGFI010000056.1:0-3848 GCA_035309205.1 Planctomycetota bacterium
GCTTCGAGGTCCATCTTTCCATAGACCCCGGTGAATGCGATGACGCCGTCCTTCGCAACCATGACGACCGCGCCGGCCAGCTTTTTCCTCGCGACCATGTCTTCGACGATGCCGTCGACCTGGTGGAGCTTCTCTGAGGACAGTCCCACCGACTCCGGCGTCCCCCTGGGGACTTCGTCGCCGAAGACCGGAACGCTCAGAACGAGGGCGAGGACCAGGGCCCACTTCGAGAACCGCTTCATAGTTTCTCCCTAGTGACGAATGCCCGACGCGAACGGATCGCGCGGATCCCGCAGCAACGTCGACCGCGCTGTAATATACGCCGATCCCTTGATCGTCGGATGAACGACGCCTTGGACGACTTTCACCGATCCCTCAAAGACGCTCCCCACGATGCTTTCCTGGCGCCACACCTCGCCTTCCTTCAGCTTGCCGTCGGCGACCAGGCAGGCGAGCTTGGCGCAGGTGCCGGTCCCGCAGGGGGATCGGTCATAGGCCTTCCCCGGGCAGAGCACGAAATTCCGGCTGCTCGCGGTCGGCGTTGGTCCCAGGAGTTCGATGTGATCGATCTCGGCGCCTCCGTCTCCCGTCACGCCCGCGGTCCACAGAGCCCGGCGCAGCCTCCAGGCATAATCCGTCAGTACCTCGACGTTTCCGATATCCAGTCGATGACCGTGCCCCTCCACCAGGAAGAACCAGTTCCCGCCCCAGGCAACGTCGCCGACCACGCGGCCGATCCCATCGACGTCGACACCGACCCCCTTCCGGGTGCGGTAGCTGGGGACGTTCGCGACGCTCACCTCGCCGCCCGGATGGAGGGTCGCCGTGACAACGCCGACCGGAGTCTCGATCCGATGAGCGCCGGGCTGGATTCTTCCCAGATGGGCGAGCGTCGCGATGAGCCCGATCGTTCCATGCCCGCACATGCCGAGGACGCCGACGTTATTGAAAAAAATCACTCCTGCCGCCGCGCCCGGACCGACCGGATCGCAGAGGAGAGCCCCGACCATGCTTTCGGAACCCCGCGGCTCATTGACGACGGCGGAGCGGAACCTGTCATGTTCCTTCCGGAAGCGCTCAACCCTCTCGGCAAGGGCTCCCCGACCCAGGTCCGGCCCTCCCGAAACGACGACCCTCGTGGGCTCGCCGCCGGTGTGGGAATCGACGACCTCGATGGGAATCATGGAAGCGCTGATTGTAGCACCATTCGGGAATTCGGGTAGGATAGGCAGCCATGGACCTGAAGAACAAAGTCTGCCTGGTCACCGGAGGCACCCGGGGAATCGGCTCCGCGGCCGCCATCGCGCTCGCCCAGCAGGGCGCCCGGATCTCGATCGTCGCCCGCACGATCGACGACGAAGCGAAGAAGACCCGCTCCGCGATCGAGGGCCTGGGCCGGAAATGCCTCCTGGTGTCCGCCGACGTCGCCAAACCCGGGGAGATCGGCCGGATGGTCGAGGAAACCGTGCGCGCGCTCGGCCCGGTCGACGTGCTTCTCCACGCCGCCGGCGGCCCGGTCAACGGCGGACTCTTCGATCTGACGCCCGAACAGTGGCACGCGGCCTTTGACGTCCATGTCCACCCGATCTTTCACCTCGCCCGCGCCGTCATCCCCGCAATGAAGGAAAAGAAAGAGGGAGTGATCCTCTTGGTCTCCTCGACCGCCGGCATCCGGGGCGTCCGGACGAACGTCGCGTACCAGACCGTGAAGGGCGCGATCCCGCAGCTCGTACGGGCTCTGGCATTCGAGTTCGCCGAGTGGAACATCCGCGTCAACGGTGTCGCCCCGGGGATCATCCGAACCGCCTTCCATGCGAAGATGCCGCCCGAGGTGAAGGAGCACAACCTGAAGAACCGCATCCCGCTCCACCGTGAAGGGACGCCCGAGCAGGTCGCCACCGTCATCCGCGAACTGATCACCAACGACTACGTCACGGGCGAGACCTATACGATCGACGGCGGCCTGACGATGCGGATCTGCTAAGCTCGCGGCAAGTCGGCCCCTGATTCATGATTCCTGATTCGGAACGCCTCACGGAGCGTAAGGACTAGGATGGCCGATTCGACGATCCCCGCCGATCCCGACGCGACCACCACCGGCGTTCCCTCCTGGAAGTGGGGAGTCATCGTCATGATGCTCCTGGCCACGGTCATCAACTACCTGGACCGGGCCGCGCTCGGGAACCTCAGCAAGTACATCATCGCGGACTTCCATCTCAGCGAAGAGGGTTACGGCACGCTCGAGGAATGGTTCGGGTTCTCCTACGCGCTGTTCCTCCTCATTGCCGGTCTGTTGGCCGACCGTTGCAGCCTGCGCTGGCTCTATGCCGGAGCCCTCATGGTCTGGTCGATTGCCGGCTGCGCGACCGGCTTTGTCGGCACGGTGCTGGAGCTGAAACTCTGCCGCGTGGTCCTGGGCGCCGGCGAAGCCTTCAACTGGCCGGTCGCCGTGGGCACGGTCCGCCGCATCATGCCGCGCGAATCGCAGAGCTTCGCGAACGGCGTCTTCAACAGCGGCATGACGATCGGCGCAGTCCTCACGCCGGTGCTGGTCCTCCTGATGGTGCAGAAGGAGACCGGCGAGGGCTGGAGATCCCTCTTCAAGATCGTCGGGGGCCTGGGAACCCTGTGGGTCATCTTCTGGCTCCTGAACACCCGCGGAGAACGGGCGGCGGAAATGACTCCCGTCCGGGCCGCGATGCTTCCCCCGGTGCCGTTCTCCTCCGTGTTCAAACTGCGGACGTTCTGGATCACCATGGCGGTCGGCATCGCGGTCAACATGGCCTGGCACCTCTACCGGGTCTGGCTGCCTCGTCACCTCGACGTGGACCTGAAATTCAACGGGCAGCAGGTCCAATACCTCCTCATGGCCTACTATCTCGTCGCGGACCTGGGCAGCATCGCCTTCGGGTACCTGGCAAAAAAGGTCATCGGTCCTTCCCGCCCGGTCGAGCGCGCGCGGAAAATCGTGGTGCTTCTGGCGGCCGTCGTCTGTCTGACGGCAACGCCGGTGCTCTTCACGAGGGACCGCTGGCTGGCGGTCCCGCTCTACTGCCTGGTCGGTGCGGGCATCATGGGGGTCTTCGCCATGTTCTACTCGTTCGTCCAGGACATCAGTCCGGCGCACACCTCGAAGTGCCTGGGGCTGATCGGGGCGACCGTGTGGGCCCTCGTGGCCTACCTTCACCCGCGGATCGGCCGCTTCGCCGACAAGTACGACACGCCGATCGGGAAGCTCGCGCCCATCCTGCTCGCGGCCGGGGCGCTCCCCCTCATCGCCGCCCTGATCGCGCTGACCTGGCCTGAACCGAAGGAAGCTGCGTCGCCATGAACTGGGCCGCCGCAGCCCTGACCCTCCTTGCCGGTTTTTCCGCCTGCGCGATCCCCTACGGGCTCGACGAACGCCAGGCCTGGACGAATTCCCAGGTCACCGGCTCTCCTGAGCCGCCGCCGCCGTACCGGACGCAGCGGGTCTTTCCCAGGCTCGCGCTCAAGCTCCCGGTCGATCTGACCTATGCGCCCGGCAGCGACCGCCTCTTCGTCGTCACGCAGAAAGGCCTCGTCTATTCGATTCCGAATTCCCCGGATTGCGACCAGGCCGACCTCCTCATCGACCTGCACCAGGTGCAGGGGCTCGACCGGGTCCAGAACTGCAAGGGGGTCGGCGATTCGTACGCGATCGCCTTCGACCCCGCGTTCGAGAAGAACCGCTACTGCTATCTGATGTATGTGCTCGATTCGATGAACGGGCAGCCCGTGGCGCTCGGTTCGCGCGTGTCGAGGTTCACGGTCGCCTCGATGGATCCGCCCCGCTGCGATCCCAAGAGCGAGCTCATCCTCCTTGAATG
>DATGFI010000057.1:0-4498 GCA_035309205.1 Planctomycetota bacterium
CAGGAGGACGGCGTGGTCCGCAAGGCCACGGCGACCGAGATCGTGGTGCGCGCCTCGGGCGGCCGAGAGCTCGTGCACAAGCTGCGCAAGTACAGCGGGCTGAACGAGCGGACCTGCCTCAACCAGCGTCCGATCATCAAGGAAGGCGACAAGGTGACCAAGGGCCAGGTGATCGCCGACGGTCCTTCCACGTCGCAGGGCGAGCTGGCGCTGGGGCGCAATGTGCTCGTGGCCTTCATGCCGTGGGACGGCTACAACTTCGAGGACGCGATCATCGTCTCGGAGAAGCTGGTCAAGGAGGACGCCTACACCTCGATCCATATCGAGGAGTTTGAGGTCGAAATCCGCGAGACGAAGCTCGGCAAGGAAGAGTTCACCCGGGACATCCCCAACGTCTCGGAAAAGATGCTCCGGAACCTCGGCGAGACCGGCGTCATCAAGCCGGGCACGCGCGTCAAGCCGGGCGACATCCTGGTGGGCAAGGTCGCGCCGAAGTCGAAAAGCGAGCTGACGCCCGAAGAGAAGCTGCTGCACGCCATCTTCGGCCGGGCGGGCGAGGACGTGAAGAACGAGTCCCTCGAAGTCCCCAGCGGCGTGGAAGGCATCGTGATCGACACGCGCACGTTCTTCCGCAAAACCAACCTCTCGCCTGCCGAGAAGAAGAAGATCAAGGAAGAGTCGAAGCAGATCGAGAAGGAGATGTACAAGCGGATGAACGAGCTCATCGAGCACGGCATCGATGACCTCAAGGACGTGCTCGGTCGAGCCCCGGCCAAGGGCTTCGAGTACGGTCCCAAGGGCTCGGTGAAGGACCTCCGCTCGCTCAAGGAGAAGCTCTCGATCGCGGGGATGGAAATCAAGGGCCGCCGTCAGTTCGAGGAGGCCGAGGCCATCCTGCGGAACCTTTTCGTGCAGATCGAGGCCCTGGAGAACGAGAAAGAGAAGAAGATCAACCAGCTCACCCGCGGCGAGGAGCTGCCCACGGGCGTCCTCGAGATGGTCAAAGTCTACGTCGCGACCAAACGGAACCTGTCCGTCGGCGACAAGGTCGCCGGCCGCCACGGCAACAAGGGCGTCATCGCCCGGATCCTGCCCGAGGAGGACATGCCCTTCCTGGAGGACGGGACGCCGGTGGACATCGTGCTGAATCCGCTGGGCGTGCCCAGCCGCATGAACGTGGGCCAGATCCTGGAGGTCCACCTGGGCTGGGCGATGAAGAAACTCGACATGCGGGCGATCTGCCCGCCCTTCGACGGGCCCAAGGAGAAGGAAATCGAGGTCTACCTGGACAAGGCCGGATTGTCGCGACACGGCAAGATCAAGCTCTTCGACGGCCGCACGGGCGAGTCGTTCGACGAGCCCGTCACGGTGGGAATCATGTACATCATGAAGCTGCACCACCTGGTCGACGACAAGATCCATGCCCGCGCTACCGGCCCCTACTCGCTCATCACGCAGCAGCCCCTGGGCGGAAAGGCCCGGGCCGGCGGCCAGCGCTTCGGCGAAATGGAAGTGTGGGCCCTGGAGGCCTACGGCGCGGCGAACATCCTCCAGGAACTGCTCACCGTCAAGTCGGACGACGTCGACGGCCGCACCAAGATCTACGAATCGATGGTGCGCGGAGAGAACATCCTGGAGCCGGGAACGCCGGTGTCGTTCGAGGTGCTCACCAACGAGATCAAGGGCCTGGGGCTGAACCTCAAGCTCGAGAAACAGAAGGAAGCGACGTCTTCGTCGTCGTCCTAGAAGGATTCAGAGTTGGGCCATAGGGGCTGAACGCTGACCACGATAAAGGGGAACCGCAGATGGAATTGATGTACGACCGCATCAACGAGTACAGCGCGGTGACCATCAAGCTGGCGTCGCCGGAGGAGATCCGGAGCTGGTCCTACGGCGAAGTCAAGAAGCCGGAGACCATCAACTACCGGACGTACCGCCCGGAGAAGGACGGACTGTTCTGCGAACGCATCTTCGGTCCGGAGAAGGACTGGGAATGCTTCTGCGGGAAGTACAAGGGCATCAAATACAAGGGCATCGTGTGCGACCGCTGCGGCGTCGAGATCACGCAGGCCCGGGTGCGCCGCAAGCGCATGGGACATATCAATCTGGCCGCCCCCTGCGCGCACATCTGGTTCTTCAAGACGATTCCCTCGCGCATCGGGAGCCTGCTGGCGATGAAGACCAGCCAGCTGGAGCGCGTCATTTACTACCAGGACTACATCGTCACGGAAGTCCGCTCCAAGAAGTGCCCCCTGAAAGAGAAGCAGCTTCTCACCGAGGAGCAGTTCCGCGAGGCGCGGGAGCGCTACCGTGAGGACTTCGAAGCGGACATGGGCGCCGCCGCGATCCGCACGCTGCTCCAGAAGGTCGATCTCAAGGGCCTTTCCGATCAATTGCGCGTCGAGCTGGGGAAGACGACCTCCGCCCAGAAGATCAAGGACATCGTCAAGCGCCTCCGCACCACGGAGATGCTGATCGAGAGCGGCAACAAGGCCGAGTGGATGGTCATGACGGTGATCCCCGTCATCCCGCCCGATCTGCGGCCCCTGGTCCTCCTCGACAGCGGCAATTTCGCGACGAGCGATCTCAACGACCTGTACCGGCGCCTGATCAACCGGAACAACCGGCTCAAGAAGCTCCTCGAGCTCAACGCGCCCGAGGTCATCATCCGCAACGAGAAGCGCATGCTCCAGCAGTCCCTGGACGCGCTATTCGACAACACCCGCTGCCGCCGCCCCGTCCTGGGCTCCAACAATCGGCCCCTGAAGTCGCTGTCGGACATCATCAAGGGGAAGCAGGGCCGCTTCCGCGAGAATCTGCTCGGCAAGCGCGTGGACTACTCGGCCCGGTCGGTCATCGTGGTCGGCCCGGAGCTCAAGCTCCACCAGTGCGGCCTGCCCAAGAAGATCGCTCTGGAGCTCTATCAGCCGTTCATCATCCGCCGCCTGAAGGAGCTGGGCAAGGCCGACACGATCAAGAGCGCCAAGAAGATGCTGGAGCGGCGCGACGAGAGCGTCTGGGACATCCTGGAGGAGGTCATCAAGGATCACCCGGTGATGCTCAACCGCGCGCCCACCCTGCACCGAATGGGCATCCAGGCCTTCCAGCCGGTGCTGGTCGAAGGCAACGCGATCGAGCTCCATCCGCTCGTGTGCACGGGCTTCAACGCCGACTTCGACGGCGACCAGATGGCCGTCCACCTGCCGCTGTCGTACGAGGCGCAGATCGAGGCCAAGACGCTCATGATGTCGACCCAGAACGTCTTCTCGCCGGCGCACGGCAACCCCGTGATCTCGCCGACCCAGGACATGGTTCTGGGCCTCTACTACGTCACGCTGGGCCGCGCGGGCCTGGCGGGCGAAGGGAAGATCTTCGGGACGCCGCACGACGCGATCCTGGCCTACGACATGGGCAAGCTTCACATCCATTCCTTCATCACGGTCCGCTTCCCGGGGACGCGGACGGTCCTCCAGACGCGGAGCCAGAGCGAGCAGCTGACGAACGGCCGCCTGAAGACGACGGTCGGTCGCATCCTCTTCAACGAGGTCCTGCCCTCGTCGATGCCGTACTTCAACTACGAGCTCGACAAGAAGGGTATCCAGGACGTCATCAACCGCTGCCACCGCCTCTGCGGGAAGGAGTTCACGCTCCGCCTCCTGGACGATCTCAAGGCGACGGGTTTCAAGTACGCCACCCGCGCCGGAATCTCGTTCTCCAAAGACGACATGACCATTCCTCCCGAGAAGGACAAGATCGTGCGGGAGACCCAGGAGAAGGTCGACAAGATCGAGAAGAACTACCAGCGCGGGGCGCTGACGCCCGGCGAGCGGTACAACCAGGTCATCGACGAATGGACGCACTGCCGCGAGCGCGTCACCGAGGCCATGATGACCGAGCTGCGCGTTGACACGCGGAACGCCAAGCCGTTCCTCAATCCGATCCGCCTGATGGTGGACTCGGGCGCCCGAGGCTCCCAGGACCAGGTCCGCCAGCTGGCCGGCATGCGCGGCCTGATGGCCAAGCCGTCCGGAGAGATCATCGAGACGCCCATCCTGTCGAACTTCCGCGAAGGCCTGACGGTGCTGGAGTACTTCTCCTCCACCCACGGCGCGCGCAAGGGCCTGGCCGACACGGCGCTCAAGACGGCCGACGCCGGGTACCTCACCCGCAAGCTCGTGGACGTGTGTCAGAGCGTGGTCGTCGCGACGCAAGACTGCGGCACGCTCAACGGCGTGACCAAGGGCGTCGTCTACCGCGGCGAGAAGGTCGAGGTGTCGCTCGCTCAGGGCATTACCGGCCGAGTCTCGCGCGACAACATCACCGACATCGTGACGGACGAGGTGATCGTCCGGGAGAACGACATCATCAGCGACGAGGCCGCCCGGAAGATCGAGTCGCTCGGCTTCACGAAGATCCGGGTCCGCTCGGGGCTCACCTGCGAGGCATTCTCAGGCATCTGCGCCAACTGCTACGGGATGGACCTGTCTCAGGGCCGCAT
>DATGFI010000058.1:0-6813 GCA_035309205.1 Planctomycetota bacterium
GGCGGCCACGGCCTGCCAGGACTTGAGGCCGCTGGGCACCTGGGAGGATTGGACGAATCGTTCGAGGTCGAGCTTCCCCTTCTGCGTCTGGCTGCCGTGGCAGGGAAAGCAGTGGATCTTCAGGATGGGACGGATGTCGCGTTCGAAATCTTCGTCGGCGAACAGGGCTTCAGCGGCGAGGAGGAGAATGGACAGGGCCAGAGGACCCGACAGAACGGTTCGGTTGAGGCGGAGCCGCAGATCTCCCATTCGATGTCTCCATGATTCAGTTCGGGGAATCCGCCCGGCCCTGTAGATAAATCGCGGGGGAGTCCTTGGCGTCGGGGAGCTGCCAGCATGTGGGACCGAGCCCGGAGTGCAACTTATTGACCCAATTCCGCGGCCTTCTTCTGGGCTTCCTTCATCCGAGGCCCGAGCTCGGAATCGAGCAGGGGGTTGAGGGAAAGGGCTTCCAGGTAATCCTGGGCCGCGGCGGCGAAATCCTGCCGGGCGCGCTCTTTCTGTCCCGCTTTCTCCCACACGGAGGCGCGGAAGAAGTGGAGCTGGGCCCTTTCCTTCCACGCGGAAGTCATGTCCTTCTGGCCACGGATCGCCTGACAGAGATCGTCCTCGGCGAGGGAGTAGTCCGGGAGAGGATCTTCCGAGCGCGCCTCTCGGTATTGCGCTCTGGAGACGATGCCCGTGGCACGCCACCTTTTGGCAAAGGGGTTGTTCGGTACGTATTTGAACGCCAGGCTGAAATGCTGATCGGCTTCCTTGTAGAGCGACGTAGGATCCTGACCGGTCCGCCAAGCCCAGGCGGCCCAGCCCGAGACGCCCTGGCCCAGTTGCGCATGGGCGTCGGCGAACATCTGGTCACTCCGGCTGAGTTCAATCGCCTTCTCAAGAGCTGCCGTTCCCCCCTTGAAGTCCGCGAGGGGATCGTGGCCGTGTTCTCCCAGGTACTTCCCCCGGTAGAAACGGAGGTTCCCTAACAGCACCCACGCCTCCGCCGAACGGGCATGGGGAGGGCGACGCGTCAGCTCCACGAGGTCCGTCTCGGCCAGCCGATAGTCCTCCCGCGGGTCCGAACCGGGGGGGGACTTGTACACTCCCCGATAAAAGCGGCCCCGGGCCCGCCCCATCGGGGCATCGATAGAGGCCGGATCCTTCTCGATGGCCTGCGTGAGATCCAGTTCGGCGAGGTCGAAATCCGGAGTCGGATTGCGCCCGTGCTCCGCCCGGTAGTGGCCCCGGGCGACGTGCAGATGCCCCCGGCGGACGAGATAAGGAATATATCCCTTATCCCGAAGAAGTCCCTGAGTATAGGTCTCCTCTTCAGCGCGGAACTGGCGCTCCCGCTCGTCGATGCTGGATGCGGTGCCGACGCGGGCCAGATGCCCGAGGATTTGCCACACCTCGTCCAGCAGGGGATCGATCTGCGCCGCATGTTCCAGAAGCGCGCGCGCTTCGACCGCCTGCCCGCGGCACGAGGCGAGGATCCCACGAGTCACGAGGATCTGGGCTTCGTCCAACTCCTTCTGGGGTCGATCAAGAACGGTCGAACAGTCGCGAAGAATCGATTCCGTCAGCCTCTCCGCCTCCGTCTTGGGGCGGTCGCCTTCATCGCCCGGGGGCGCGCCGCTCTCCGCGGATTTTCGGAAGTTGAGGACGGCCCGCTCATAGAGCGCCGGGGCGTACGACGGATCCTTGCGGAGGGCTGCCTCCTGGTACTCCAGGGCCTTCTCGTCTTCGATGAGCGCCCGGTGCATCCGGCCAATCAGGTAGTCCGCTTCGGCCAGGTCCGGCGCGCGCGAGGAGGCCTTCCGGTAGGCGTCTTCCAGCGGGGGAAGGAACTCGCGCATCTTCGAGTTGGCCCCCGCGCGGCGGAGGGCGAGGGCGGCCTCCAGCGCCAGTCGGGCTTGATTCCGGAACGCGAGGACGCTTTCCTGGCGCTCCGCCCGACCGGTCAGCGCGAGCAGGACAGCGACGACGAAGACGGAGGCCATGCCCGCTCCGAGAAGGTATGGAATGGGGTTTCTCCGCACGCTTCTCCAGCTCTTCCGGGCGATCCCCGCCGGACGGGTGCTGATCGGCTCGTCCCGAAGGCAGCGGTCCAGATCCTCTGAGAAGGCCCGGGCGTCGGGGTACCGGGCGGAAGGATCCTTCTCCAGGGCCTTCAGCGTGAGGGTGTCCAGGTCCTCGGCAATGGCGGGATTCCACTTTCGGGGAGCCTTGGGATCCTGGTGAACGATCTGTTCGTAGATCTCCAGCGCGGTCTCTCCCTCGAAGGGGCGGTGGCCGGTCAGGATTTCATAGAGCATCACGCCCAGGGCCCACACGTCCGTAGCCGGGCCGGTTTCGCGCGAGCGGCCGCGCACCTGCTCCGGGCTCATGTAGTGGGGAGTACCGAGGACCGTTCCGCTTCGGGTCAGGTCCTCGCCTCCGATGACCTTGGCGAGGCCGAAATCCGTGAGCCAGACGTGCCATCGGAGGCCGGAGGGCTCGACCCGCGTTGCCGATTCCACCAGGACGTTTTCCGGCTTGAGGTCGCGGTGCACGACCCCCTGCTCGTGCGCGAACGCCGTCGTCCTGGCGACCGCGGCCAGGACTTCGAGCCGGTCTTTGGACGGCCACTGGGCCGCGGCCTCGGCCAGATTCGCCCCTTCCACGTAGTCCATGGCGATGAAGTGGACGACGCCGCCCTGGGCGCCGAGGATGGTTCCCACCTCGTGGATCGCGACGATGTTCGGATGCTTGAGTTTGGCCGCGGTCGTCGCCTCCCGGTGCAGGCGCTCGATGAGCACGGGATGTCCTGCGTCCCGCAGCACCTTGAGAGCGACGGTCCGCTTGAGGTCCGGGTCCGTCGCCTTGTAGACGACGCTGGTTCCGCCCCGGCCGATCTCCGACACCACCTCGAACCTTCCGAAGCGACGCGGGCGGCCCTCCCCCGGTTCGCTCGAAGTCCCCCCGAGGTCGGGCGGGGCGGAGTCGATGAACTGCCGGAGCCAGTCGATCGAGTCGGTGCTCATCGGGAGAGAATGAACTTCACCTCGTCTTCCGGGTTCTCACCGGGTCCGAGGTATCCGAAGACGATCTCCTTCAAATGGATCCGGAGCCGCTGCCGGACGACCCTCAGGTAGTTGCCCACATCGCTCTCGCTGATCGAATGCTCCCGGGCCAGCCGGGAGTACGACGAATTGCCCGGGGCGTCATCGAGTGACCGGTCGTTCCAGACTTCCGCAAAGAGGGTGAAGTGCAGTTGCTTTCCCTCGGCCAGCAGCGAGTGCTTGAGCTTCGAGACCGCCTCTCGGAGAACTCCGCGGGCCCATTCTCGATCGAAGGCGTCCTCGGGGGCTGAAATGGGGACTCCCTTCCGCGCATCCTTCCAGGCCGACTCCGCCTGCTCGAACGGGAAGAAGCGTGCGCCGTCCCGAGGGGCGCGGGCGCCGGCCGAGCGATCCTGGTCGATCAGGAAATAGCGGAGCGCCGTCTTGAGGAAGCCCCTGAAGCTGCCGCGTTCGGGTACGAGCTTCTCCAGGGATTGCCGTTCGAGAAGCATCGTAAAGAACTGCTGGGTCAGGTCCTCGGCCTCCGGAGCCGCGACCGGGCGGAGCGACCGGACGTAATGATACACCGGCATCCAGTACTGGTGAATGAGACGGTCGAGGTTGGGAAGGTGGTTCGGATTCCCGGGATCGCCGAGTTCGATCAGTTGCGACCAATGGGTCTCGGGGAATTGTCGACCGTTCATGTCAGGCGCCCTGTCATCCAAACGTCGAACCTCCAGCGTTCCGCCCCTTCAACTAGACTACAATAGCGGAAGGGGGGTCCGGTGCAGCCCCGGGCCATCCATTTTCGATTCTCCGGCTCCGGGCGTGGATCTCGGATTCTGGTACAAGGGGCGGTTTTGCTTGCGAATTGTTTCTTAGAGTACGGAAGTCTTGGTGGTGAATCGCTGAAGCAGCCCTTCTTCGGGAGTGATGAACGATGAGCGGGGACGAGAGACGCATTCTTGCAGGCCGCGTCCTGGCTGGATCGCTGATGGTCTTCTGGGCCGTCGCGGGAGCGGGGACCCCTTTGTGGTCGCAGCAGGGGTCGACCCGGCTTCAGCGAGTGCTCGTCTTCTCCAAAGCCGGCTGGTACCGCCATCCCGAGATCCCCAGAACCAACGGCTGGCTGGTCGAATTGGGCGCACAGAACGGGTTTAAGGTGTCCGTCACCGAATCCCCCGAAGATCTGAATCCCAAAGCGCTCGCCGAGTATCAGGTGCTGCTCATCAACAATGCCAACGCGATGGGAGAGACTCTGAATGAGAAGCAGCGGCAGGCGATTGTGGATTGGTACAAGAAGGGCGGCGGCATTGTCGGGCTGCATGCGGCCCTGGTTCACCAAAAGGCCTGGCCGTGGTTCAACGAACTCGCAGGCTGCGACTTCGACAGTGATTCGGACTTCTCGAAGGCGCGGCTCCTGGTCGATCCCGACGAGAAGGACCACCCCGCCGTGAGGGGCTACGCCCCGGAATTCTGGTACTCGGCGGATTGGCACAATCACGACCGGTGCGTGACCGGCCTTCCCGGCGTGAAGGTGCTGCTTCGGATCGACGAGTCCTCCTATGAGCCCGTCCGCGCCTACTTCAAGGAGCGGGGTGGGAAGCCGATGGGGAAGGACCACCCGACCGCGTGGATCCGCCAGGCCGACGGAGGCCGATTCTTCTACACTGAATTGGGTCATGACCTTCGGTCGCTCGAAACCCCCTTCGGTCATCAGCACGTCCTTGCCGCCATCCGCTGGGCGGCCGGCGACTAAGGGCTTCGGAGTCCGGACGCATACTCGAATTCAAGCTGCACCGGCAGTCGGTCGCCGTGCTCCCTGGTTTCGTAGCCCTCCGAAACCTGCAGCAGGAGCAGGGAGGGCGCAGTAAAGCGGATCGAGCCCGTTCGCGGCGAAGGCGCATCTTTGCCTTGAAGCTTGGAAGACGACTGGGCATATTGATGCCCGGATCTGGAGCGGGTTGGATCTACCAAAGGAAGGCCGGCATGGTTCCCAGTCCTCCCCGGACTTCCGGATACTGGCGCTTCCTTCAGCGGATCGGAACTCGGCTCTTCGTGGCCGGCGCGCTGGCCGTCATTGCCTCGCCTTCCGGCGCCCAAGAACCCCCCAAGCCCCGTCCCAGTTTCTCCGACGCCACGAAGACGGTCGTTCTCCTGGGTAACGGCCTCATCGAGGAAAGCCAAGCGTCCGGATACATCGAGGCCCGTCTCAACCGGCGGTTCCCCGGCCGGCGGATCGACTTCCGGAATCTGGGGTGGACGGGGGATACCGTCTGGGCCCGCGCCCGCACCAATGGCTATCAGAATCCCTCGGGCCTGGACCGGCTCAAGAAGCAGACCGCGGAACTCAAACCCGACCTCATCCTCGTGGGATATGGACTCTCCGAGTCTTTCGAAGGGGCCTCGGGGCTTGAGAAGTTCAAGGAGGGCTACGGGAAGCTTCTCGATCTCCTGGGCGGGATCACCCCCCACCTGGTCCTCCTTTCCCCCGCTCCTCACGAGGACCTCGGCAGACCCTACCCCGATCCGACCGAGCACAACAAGAGCCTGGAGCTCTTCGGAGAGGCCATCCGGGCCATCGCGGATCACCGGCAGCTGCCGTTCGTCGACCTCTTCCATCCCCTTGAGCGGGCAAAGCGGGCGGCGCCGGGAGCGCACATCTCGACGAACGGAATCCTGTTGAGCGATACGGGGTATTGGCTGGTCTCGCTCGAGATCGAGCGGCAGCTGGGACTCTCGCGGCCCGCCTGGCGGCTTGACCTTCGTGCCAGCGGTGAGGTGAAGTCCTCGGCGGGGGCGAAGGCTTCAGACGTCGTCTCCTCCGCGGACGGCCTCGACTGGAAGGTGGTCGAAGACCAGCTTCCTTCACCCCCGGCTCCTGCGGCAGCGCAGGGAATGGCGGCATCCATGGAGCCCGGCCCGGTGCTGGCCATCTCGGGGCTTCGGGAAGGCAACTGGACTCTCAGAATCAACGGACAGGAGATTGTCTCAGCCCCCGCGCGGAGTTGGGAATCCGGCGTCTCCGTCACCCGGGGCGCTTCCTTCGATCAGGTGGAGGCGTTGCGCCGGGCGATCGCCAAGCGAAACGGACTCTACACGCGGCGGTGGAGGCCGATCAATGATTGGCCGGCCCATTACACGTACATCGCCCCGGACTATGCGCTCTATGACGGTCTCGTGGCGGAACAGGACGAACTAATCGCCGCACAATCCAAGCCGGCGGCGCTGGCCTTTTCCCTCTCCCTGAAGAAACCCTGACACCGCTTATGATGACGAACTCGAAATCCCAGCAACGCCCCCTCTACGACCGCCTCGGCCTATGGGTCGCCAGCCTGGTCCTGTTGGGGGTCTGGGCCGCCTTTCCCGCCGCCGCCGAATCCCGGGCGCTCCAGCAGAACCCTCCGCTGGATCCCATGAGCGACGACCCCGAGGTCGAACGGCAACTGCTCCAGGTCCCCGACGGGTTCGAGATTCAGCTCTTCGCTTCGGATCCCCTCGTCAAGCGGCCGGTCTCGATGAGCTTCGACGCCAGGGGCCGGCTCTGGGTGCTCTGCATCCCGCGCTACCCCCAGCTCCTGCCGGGCCAGGACCCCGAGGGCTACGTCGTCATCCTGGAGGACAAGGAAGGAAAAGGCCGCGCCGATGCGTCCCAGGTCTTCCTCTCGGGGCTGGGGGTCGCGACGGGAATGGTCCCCGGAGACGGGGGAGTCTACATCGGCGAGGGCGAGACCCTGTCGCATTACAAGGACACTCGGGGGACGGGGACCGCCGATGAGCGGCG
>DATGFI010000059.1:0-2842 GCA_035309205.1 Planctomycetota bacterium
CGGGAGGAGGATGGACAGCAGGCTTGGGTTCGGCGGAGACCGGGACGGGCTCCTTCACCAGAGCGGGCACCTCCTCCTTCTTCCGCCAGCGGAGGAAAAGGAAGCCGGCCAAGAGAGCGACCAGGAGAGCGATGGCGAAGAGAGGCCATCCCTTGGGTTTTGGGGCGGCAGCGGGATCAATCATGCGCAGGGCCCGATCACTTCGGAATCTTGTACGTCTTGATCTGGCCCAGGATGAAGTCGACGATCTTCTGGTGCTTCTTGTAGTTGCCCTCGTCCCCGTGGACCGCGACGATGTAGAGGCACTGGTTTTCCTTGCCGATGAAGGCCCACTCGCGCATCTCCATCGCCTTGTCCATCAACTTGAACGTCGCTTGGTAGAACATGGCGTTGGCCCCATTTCCCCCGCCGAGCGGGAGCTTCGAGGCCTGCATGGACACCTGCTTGACCTCGGTCAGATTCTTGTCGCCGCTGAGGCCGGCATAGTCCGCTTCGACCTGTTTTTTCAGGTCATAACCGCCCATCGTCGCCGGAGGCGCCTGGACGACCTCGATCCAGAGCTCGTCGACTTTGTGCGCGACCACAAGTTTCGGGCTTTTCATGAACCTGCCCATGTCCTTGAAGTCCCATTCATCGTTCTTGGGGAATTTCTGGATCGATACGCCGGCCTTCTCGTCGTACTTGAAGTCGGGATTCGACTTTCCCTGCAGCGCCGCCAGGAGAGCGGCGGCGACCATTGGGAGCGCCTTCGGCATAGTCATCCTCGTCTGGAGTATTATAGCCATCCTCCCCTGAGAAGGGGCGCAGATTCAAGCCCGGTCGGGACTTCAGAATTAATGACCAAGGTTCCCGGTGTCTGATAGTATCAGAAGGGGTATTCAAGGACACGAGGGCGAGGTTATGGTGTTCCGACTTGGGTTCCTGGCGCTCCTCCTGGTGCTCCCGGTTCCTCTCTGCGCCCAGGACAAGAAGACCTCCGGAAAGAAGCCCGCCGGAGGCCCGCTCGATCTGGAGACCGAACACTGGAAAGTCACCGCGGCGATCCCCGCGGTGCCCGGCAAGGACTTCGAGGAGATGCTCGAAGCCTATTACGCGCTCTGGCAGAAGAAGGCGGGCGCGGCCACGGCCTCGGGCAATGCCGGCGGAACGACCGCCGCCGCCGGAAAGCTCAAGCTGAAGCTGTATTACGACCGGGAGGAATTCAACAGCCAGCCCGGCCGCCAGGGCGGCTACCTTCTCAAGGACGACGAGCTGCACGTCCTGGCCGACAACAAGTACTCCTACAGCATCGGCGCCGGCGGCCCGAAGCTCTACATCCAGTCCGTCTATCCGGGCATCGACAAGCGCAAGGACATACCTCCCTGGGTCGTCTCGGGCCTGGCCACCTACTTGGCCTGCGCATCGTGGAAGGACGGCCAGGTCGACATCGATTCGCTGAAACTGCCTCAGCACAACCAGAGCCTGCTGTCGCTGCAGAACATGATGAAGTCGAGCGATTGGGGAACCTTCGAGAAGGGGTTCAAGGCGGATGGCCGGGACTACGAAATCCGGCGCCGAGTGATCGATCTCCAGGCCTGGGGACTGTTCTATTACCTGTTCAACGCCCCCGGCGAGGACGGCGGCAAGTCCGCCAATGGCGGCCTGGTCCCGCCCCTGATGACGGCCCTGAGCGAAGGCAAGAAGATGGATGAGGTAATGGCCCCGCTGCTCAAGCTCACGCCGGCGAACAACATCGCGGGGCTCGAGAAGTCGGTGAAGGACTACTTCCAGAAGATCAAGATCGAGGTCAAGGATCGCGAGGAGGGCGACTGGATCATCGGCGATACGGCCCACTACACGATCCACGTGCAGAAGGGCTCGCTTAACAAGAAGACCAAGCAGAACGAGAAGCAGATCCTCGAAGAGCTGAAGTGGAAGATGGAACTGCTGTTCGAGAAGTACTCGCTGGCCTTCCGCTTCCAGGGCCTCCTTTCGCAGAAGGCCGTGCTCAAGCTCCACAAAAGCAAGGTCAGCTACATCGGCGCCGGAGGCCCCCCCAGCTCGGCCGCGTACTACAGCCCAAGCACCAAGGAACTGGTCGGCTACGAGGACAGCGAAGAAACCGGCATGTACTTCCATACGCTCTGCCACGAGGGCTGCCACCAGTTCTTCGACCTGGCCTTCCCCGGGTTTTACGAATCCGACTCGATCCCGATGTGGTTCAGCGAGGGCCTTGCCGACTGCTTCGGCGCGTCGGAGATCCGGGGCAAGGACCTCTTCGTCTTCACCCTGGGAGGGACGGCCAGCTGGCGCGTCGAGGCCGTCAAGCAGTTCACCCAGCAGGGCCAGGTCCCCTCGCTCAAGGACCTCCTGGGCATGGGACAAGCTCCGTTCATGGCCGGCGCCCAGATCCACTACCCGCAGTCCTGGTCCTTCGTCCATTTCCTGTGGAACTATCCGACGCTCGATGGCGGCAAAGGTCAGTACTCGGAGATCGTGATCAAGCTGATCGACGGGTTCAAAGTCGGAAAATCGCGCGATGTCGTATACAAAGACGCCTTCCAGATCAAGGGAAAGCCGGTGGCGATTGAGGATCTCGAGAAGGAATGGAAGGCCTACGTCAAGACGCTGAAGGTGCGCAAGTAAGCAGGGACGGGATCCGCGTCCCGGCAGGCGAAGCGGAGCTCTAAGCCTCGATCCCGTACTGGCTCATTTTCTCCCAAAGATTCTTTCTCGTAATCCCCAGGATCCGCGAGGCCTCGCCGCGATGTCCTCGGGTGTAGGCCACCACGTTACGGATGTGCCGAGCCTCCGCCTCCGCCACAGTCTCCTTCAAAGTCGAGAGCTTGCCCGTCGGCGGAAC
>DATGFI010000060.1:0-11950 GCA_035309205.1 Planctomycetota bacterium
CCTCGTTGAGGGACGTTCCACCTCGGTCCTCGACCACCATCCAGAAGCCCTGGACCGTCATCACTTCGAGGGGCGTGTAGAACAGTCGAAGGCCCGCTGGCTGGGTGATGTCGCGGTCGACGGTATTGGTGACGAAGCTGCCGACCGGCTGGAAGCCGGCCCAGAAGGACCCGGATTCCCCCAGATCCATGAAGAAGGCCTCGTCCTGGGGTCGGTTGCGGAAGGTGACGTTCTGGACTCCGATCCGCAAGTTCAATTCGGGGCAGAGGAACTGGCCGACTTCGATGTAGCCCTGCTTGATTTCAGCGGGAGTATCGGGGGGTGTCGCGCCGAACGGCCGGTTGATTCCGTTTTCGAAGCTCCGGTTCTCGAGCTCGATCACGCCGCTGACGAGATCCTTGACTTCGATGTCGGCACGAAGACTGATGCGTCCCGACCACTGAGTGCTGGCTCCCCTGGTGCCCGGAGCCAGCAGGTTGAGCTGAGCTCCCGCATCCTCGATCGCCGGGCTCCGGTACAGATAGTGCAGGTCGAGATGGCCGGAAAGCTGCAGGCGCATGGCGCTTCCCGGGTCGGTCCCGGTCGTGACCGGGGGCTCCGGGTCGGCCTGCCCCGCCAGCAGTACCGCCAGGGAGAGCGCAAGGGGCATGCGGCCACGTTAGAAGAATCGCCGGGGGGACGCCAGAAAAAATCGGCCTACTTCGGCGCCGGGGGGCGGAAGCCCCGGCCCAGATAGATCTGGAATTGGAGGGGCGGCGAAGGGTACCAGGGGGATCGGCCCACCGGGACCACCACCTCCCCCTTCGCCTCGACCGAGGCGAACCGTCGTTGCAGCAGCTCCAAGGTCGCTTTGGACCGGATTTCCCCCTCGATGACGATTACGGCGTCCCGACCCCGCAACTGCGCGGCGTCGCTCCAGTACGAGTACTGCAGCGCCGGTTCGCCGATCAGGTTGGCACCATGCACCTCGTAGGGCAGACGGAGCTGATAGGCGAGCTGGCTGGTGCAGGTGTATTTTCGGCCCAGGCCGAGGTAGAACGAACCGTCCGGAAGCCCCTGTCGCTCGATGCGGGCCGCATCCGCGACCTCTTTCCAGCCGTAGGGACCCTGGAGAGGGGAGAAGACCGGCAGGAAGAAAGCCAGATGGATCCCGCCGCCGACCAGCAGGACTCCCGAAAGACCGACCAGCCAGCCGCGGGCCCGGGCATAGAAGGCCGATACGGGGCCCGCTCCCTCGGCCGCCATCCCGGCCATCGCGACGAACACGGAAACATAGCAGGGCAGAGGCCACAGCAGATGGGGCGGACGAACGCAGCTGACCGCCGCGAACAGGAGGAACATCGGAAGAAAGAAGGAGAGGAGGTACCGCTCCTGGGGGCGGGTCGAAAGGAACAGGCGGACCAGCGCGCAGGCCGCCAGGGGCAGTGTCAGCGTGAAGGGCGCCAGAGCCTGGGCCCGAAGGTAGCGGCCCAGCGAGAAGCCATGGGACTCCTCGAACCGTCCCCGGCTCTGGTAAAGGAAGGACGCCCAGCCGTGTTTCCAGTTCCAGTAGATCACCGGCAGGAAGACCGCGAGCGCGACCAGCCCCGCCAGGTAGGGCCAGGGGCTGGCCAGGCGGCGCCGGTCCCGCGCCCCCAGGAGGAGATAGAGGAACAGGGACGGGACCAGGAGGACGGCGGTGTACTTGGACAGCATCGCGGCGCCCAGGGAGGCGCCCGCGGCCAACCAGACCCCGGGTTTTCCGCCGTCCACGGCCTCCCATCCGAGCGCCAGGGTCAGGGTCCAGAAGAACAGAAGCGGGGAATCCGGAAAGCCGGCCTCGGAGACCAGGAAGGGAATGGGGGCGAGGGTGAAGAGGATGACGGCCCACGTGGCGGCCGCCTCCCCGTAGAGGCGCCGGGCGAAACGGGCGATCAGGACGGAACTGCCCAATGAGAACAGGAGCGGGAGGAGGCGGATCCCCAACGCGCTGTCTCCTGCCACCAGCCGACCGGCGGCGATCGCCCAAGCGATCATCGGGGGATGGTCGAGGTAGCCCCAGTCCAGGTGCCGGGCGAAGTTCCAGTGGTAGGCTTCTTCCGGAAGCACCGGAGCGATGACGGCCAGGAGAAGCCGGATCGGCAGGAGGGCAAGGAGCCAGCGGGTCCAGTCGGGGAGCCCGCGAGCCGGAGCGGGGTCGTCGTTTGGCGGCATGGGTGACGGGGGGCCAGTTTATCAGGCCCCCTTCCGACCCGCCAGATGGATTCGGACCCGCTCCTGTCCGAGAGCCCCGGGGGGGGAGCGCAATGAGGATTATCCTCCGCCGGCTCTCTGTTCCCCCCAGTCCCTCATTCCGCGAGCTCGGCGGAGGCCCTCAGCTTCCCCATCCGGGGACGTCCCCGTCACTTCCGGGATCTTCCGATCCCGCCACCCGTCGGCCCGAAGGCCAGGGTGCTGGCCCAACAATAGGGCCGCGACCGGACCGGCAGCTTCCATTTCTGTACCGGCAGAAGGGATCGACACCCATCCGGTATTAGGGTGTATCGGCGCCGGGACCCGGATTCTTTACACCTCGCCAGAAAAAAACTCACTTCGAGCCGAGCACGGCGCGGAGGATGCGGACGGCCTGGCGCGGGCCGCGCGCAACCCGGAAGAAACGGTCTCCGTAGAGGAAGCCGTCCTTCTGCGCCCGCCGGTCCCAGTCGAGCAGGCCGGCATAGAATCCGGCCGTATCGACGACGACGATCGGAAGCTCGAGGATCCCGGTCTGCACCAAGGTCAATAGATCCCCCAGTTCATCCAGCGTCCCATAACCCCCCGGGAAGATCACCGCGGCCGAGGCCCCGCGGAACAGCGCCGCTTTCCGGAGCGAGAAGGTGGTGTAAGCCCGCAGCACGTGGAGTCCGCGGTGGCGGACCTTCCAGAATTTTCGAAGGATGACGCCTTCCACCCGGCCGCCGGCTTCCAACGCGCCGTCCGCCGCCGCTCCCATGATGCAATCCCCGCTGCCGCCGCCCGTGCGGAGCGTCCATCCTTCGCGAGCCAGGAGCCGACCGAACTCCCGGGCCTGGCGGGTATAGACGACCTCGCCCAGGCTGGCGGAGCCCCCCGCCAGCATGATCACCGGCTTCATGACCACGATTCTAGCTCGCGGTCGGATTTCCGCCGACTTTCTTTGCGCCCCGCTTCGACACCAAGTAGAATTGTCCCGATGGCGACTCGCAGCATCCCGCTTCTCACCGACGAACAGCTGATCGAGCTCCTCAAGAAAGGCGACCGCAAGGCCGGCGACGCCCTGGTCATGCGCCACAACCGGCTCGTCGCCCGCGCCGTCTACGAAGTGGTCCGCGACCTGGCCGCGGTCGAGGACCTGATCCAGGAAATCTTCATGAAGGCCTTCCGGAAGGTGAATCTGTACAATCCCGAGCAGGGCAAGTTCACCGTGTGGCTGACGACCGTCGCCCGGCATGAGGCGATCAACCATCTGCGCCGGATGAAGCGCTCGCGGCACGTCTCCCTCGAGGACACGGCGCCGGAGGGCGGTTTCTCCCCGATCGAGCGTCCCAGTCAGCAGGTGTCGAAGAAGGAAACCTGGGGGCGCGTCATCGACGCCATCCACAAGCTCCCCGAACCGGCCCGGACGATCCTGATCAAGCGGATCCTCGAGTCCAAGCCCTTCGACCACATCGCCAAGCTCCTCAAACAGCCCGTCGACACGGTCAAGACGATCTACTACCGCAACACCGAATCCCTGCGGAAGAAGCTGGGGATTCCCGGCCTCTAGGGCGGTGCACCAGCTCACCAGCGCCGTCGGACTCTTCGCGCTGCTGGGCATCTGCTGGGCCGCCTCCAACAACCGAAGGGCCATCTCCTGGAGGCTCGTCGCCTGGGGCACCGCCCTCCAGATCCTCTTTGCGGTGGTCATCCTCAAGACGCGGCCGGGGTATCTGCTCTTCGCCTGGATGACCCGGGTCTTCGAGCGGCTCATCGACTTCACCGACGACGGCGCCCGACTGGTGTGGGGCTGGCTCTACAAGAAGGACTATCCCCCGATCTTCATGGTCGACATCCTGATGACGATCATCTTCTTCTCCGCCCTTATGTCGCTTCTCTACCACTTCGGGATCATGCAGTGGATCGTCTCCGGACTGTCCAGAGTCCTCCGGAAGACCATGAGAACCAGCGGCTCGGAGACGCTGGCGGCGGCCGTCAACATCTTCGTGGGCCAGACCGAGGCGCCGCTCGTCGTGAAGCCCTTCGTCGAGTCCATGACGCTGTCCGAGCTGCACGCCATCATGGTCGGGGGCTTCGCCTCCATCGCCGGCGGCGTGCTCGCCGCCTACGTCACCTTCGGCATCGACGCGGGCCACATGATCGCCCAGAGCTTCATGTCCGCACCCGCATCGCTCGTGGCGGCGAAGATGTTCTATCCCGAGACGCAGGTCTCCGTCACCGCCGGGGACACGAAGATCGCCTACGAGAAGGTCTCGGTCAACGCGCTCGACGCGATCTGCATCGGGGCGGCGGACGGCATGAAGCTCGTCCTGAATGTCGTCGCGATGCTCCTCGCCTTCGTCTCGATTATCGCGATGATCAACGGCGGACTGGGCCTGGTCAGCCCCGACCTCACGCTCCAGAGGATCTTCGGGGCGGTCCTGGCCCCGGTGGCCTGGCTGATGGGGATCCCCTGGCAGGACTGCCGCGCGGTCGGCGGCCTCCTCGGCACCCGGATGATTCTCAATGAGTTCATCGCCTACCTCGAGCTGATGAAGGCCGACGTGTCCGCCCGGGCCTACGTGGTCGCCACCTACGCCCTGTGCGGCTTCGCCAACCTCGGGTCGATCGCCATCCAGATCGGCGGGATCTCGACGCTCGCCCCCTCGCGGAGGGCCGACCTCGCCCGCCTGGGAATGCGGGCGATGCTCGCGGGCACGCTGGCCACGTTTCTCACCGCGGCGATCGCCGGCGCCCTCCTGACGGACGAAGACGCGGAGCGAGATTTCCGGAAGAACAAGGCACGCGTCGCCCCAACGGCGGCGCAGAAGATCGAGCAGTACGACCTGTTCCTCGGCAAGTACCCGAACTCTGCCTTCGCCCAGGAGTTCCGGGATCTCCGGGCTCGCGTGAAGTGAAAACGCCCGCGAAGGCCTCCCTTCGCGGGCGTGGAATGGCCGCCGGGAGCTACTTGGCGTTCTTCTGGGCGCGTTTTTCCTTCCGCTCTTCTTTCGTCGCCGGATCGTCGGGCGTGCCGTCGGCGTTGGAGCCCTCGGATTTCACGTAGAGACGGAACCCGTCGGCGCCCATCACGCGGGCGAAGTCCGACACGGTCGTGTAGCCGTAAGGATCGATCATGGCGCCCTGCCACTTCTCCGTGCTCCCGATCCCGCAGTAGTATCCGGCGATCTGGGAACCGTGGCGCGTGTAAAAGCGGACCAGCCACTGAAGCTTCCGGACTTCCTTGGTCGAGTTCTTGAGTCGGACCCGGACGCCGTAGTTGTTGTCCGCATCGTCCCGGAGGATGCGCTCGACGACGATGGCGTCATCCCCGTAAGTCGCGCCTTCCTCGGTGGAGATGGGAAGCCATTCGATGGTCTTGGCGATGCCGCGGGTCCGGTCGGTGCCCAGCTCCGACGTGGGGTTGTTGAGGAGGGCGGGGTCGATGTTGACCGTGGTCCCCTCGGAGCCGGCCTGCTCCTGCCACTCCTGATTCGGATGGATGGACTCGCCGCAGCCGGCGACAAAGACAAGCGCCAGGAATGCATACCGCATACAGGTTTCTCCTTAGGCTCGCCCGGGTTATGAACCGCGAAGGCCGGCCGTGGCGGCCTTGAACCGCGCCGTCCGCGCGGGATCCGTCTCCGCCACGGGGCCCTGTTTCTTGATCTCGTCGTCGATGGCCTGCATCCGGCCGTCGAGCTCGGGATGCGTCGACCAGGCGCCGCGCTCCTTCTTCGGCAGCCGGGCGATGAACTCCTTGAGCGCGCCGGGGTTGTAGCGAACGCCCGGACGGCAGAGCACCTTCACGCCCAGCGCGTCGGCCGCCAGCTCCGATTCACGACCGTAGCCGTTGACGATCAGCTCCTTGGTGAAACCGTCCAGCACCGAACCGAAGCCCTTCGTCAGAGTCGCCAGGTTGTCGGCGGTCGACTTCCTTCCCAGGATCGACAGGGCGGTCGACGCCAGGTGGCCTCCGGTGTCGAGGATGCCCATCACCCCGGCCTGGTCGGCGGCGCGGTTCGCATGGTCTTCCGGATGGCGGAGGTTGACGTGGCCGATCTCGTGGGACAGCACGCCGGCCAGCTCGTCCTCATTCTCCATCAGCTTGAGGGCCCCGGTCGTGACGAAGATGAAGCCGCCGGGAGCGGCAAAGGCGTTGATGTCCGTCGAGTTCACGACGCCGAAGTGGTAGCCCTTGAAGGTCTCGGGACGGTCGGATTCCAGGGCCACGGACAGGCCCACCAGCGCGACGTACTCTTCCAGGTTCTGGTCCTTGTCGTAGAGCCCGACGTACCGCCCCTCGGCGTCGAACATCGCATTGGCGGCGACGCCGCGGCCGACATAGTATTCCTGGCTCTCCGTCAGCTTGGGATGGGAGCATCCCACGACGGCGGCGAGGGCCCCTGCCAGGACCGGGACCAGGAGGCGGTTCATCATCGTCGATTACTTGACGTTGGAATACTCGGCGAGCTTGCCGACTTTCCGGAACTCGTCCATCTTGCGGGAGAGCGTCCCGCGCTGGCTGATCCAGGCCTGCCGCGCCTCCCAAAGATCGACGTTCTGGAAGGCCTTTTCCATCTCGGGGCCTTTTTCCTTCTTGTAGCTGGCTTCCGTCTCGGGGTCGAAGCGTCCCGCCTCGTAGCCCTGGCCCTTGAGTTCCCCCATCTCCTTCTCGTTGGAGGGTCCCTTCACGTACTGCTCGGAGGGGATGAGGGCCGACTTGGCGATATAGGCCTCGGTCCCGTCGGCCCGCTTCACCTTCGCGAAGCTGCCTTCGTAGGCGAGAACGGTGACCTCGTCTCCGATCTTGGCGTCGGCGATGTACCCCCGGGTGGTGTTCGGAACCTTGTTGTAGGAGGCATTCTGAACGTTGACCCGCTTGGGGCCGAGGCTGTCCTCCTCCTGGGGGGAAACCGCCGGCACCAGCCAGACGAGGGCCGTAAGCAACGGAGCCGACAAATCCATTCCCAGATCTCCGGAGGACGCCGCGATTCTAGAGTGACCGGAACAGGACTGTCAACGATTCTGCGTCACTCGGCGAGCTCCTTCAGCCGCCGCTGGGCCAGGTCGTGCTCGAAGACCCCCCGGGCGCCCGTCTCGATCCCCGACGTGTACGCCGCCCGTGCGCCGGACAGGTCGCCGCCCAGCCGGCGGCGTTCCGCGATGAAGAGCCAGGCTTCGCAACGGGCCTGGGCGGGACGGCAGACGGCGCCTTCGGCGGCCTGGAGCAGCTCCGCCTCCGAAACGATGCCCCCCAGGTAAAGCGGAAGGCAGAGCAGGTGGTTCTTCCGGGGGTCCCGTCCCAGGTCCTTGAGCGCGGCCTGGTAGGCCTGGATCTCCTCCGCCGCGGCCTGGGAGCGCCCCGCCCGCCGCTCGCAGACCCAGACGAGGGCCTCGCTGGCCGCTCGGAGCTCCAGGTCGCCGCTCAGGCCCTGGTTCGCCTTGAGCGAGGCCCGGAATTCAGCCAGGGATTCCGCGTCGCGGCCCAGGAGAAGCAGCGCGCAGCCTCGGGAGAAGGGGACCCCGGGATCCGACGGCTTGGCCTTGCGGGCGAGGTCGAACTCCCCCAGCGCCGTCACCGTGTCCCCCCGGGCGAGCACGATCGAGGCCCGGAGCGTCCGGGCCTTGGCCATCTGGGCATCCTCTCGGACCGCCGCCGCGCAATCCTCGAGCGCTCCGTTCCAGTCTCCCTTCCGGTGTCTCGCCAGCGCCCGGTCATAGTAGTATTCCGCCCTCTCCTGGGTCTTCAGGAGCAGGGTCGCCTCGGCCACCGCCTCGTCGAAGTCCTCCAGCAGGAGGGCACAGCCCAGGAGTTTCTGATGCACCGAGGTCAGCGCGGCGCCGGGGGTCTGCCGCTCCACGATCTGGACGACGCGGCGGAAGTGCGCGCGCGACGCCTGGTATTGCTCCTTCTCCCAGGTACAAATGCCCAACCCGAACGAGGCGTTGAACTCCTCCGGGGCGAGTTCCAGGCACTTTTCGAACTCCGGGATTGCTCCGTCGAAATCCCGGACCTTGAGCTTCTCCTGCCCCGACCTGAGTCGGGCCTGCGACTCCTGCGGCGCCAGCAGGGCCAGGAGGAGAAGTGTCTTCACGGCAGCTACTTGTGCTCCATCTGGTAGGAGCCGTCCCAGTCGGCCGGCGGAGGATCGCTCATGTAGCGCTCGCAGAGGCTCACATAGACTTCCGACGGGCGGTCGCCCTTTTGCGTGAGCGACAGGAAGAGCTCCCACGCCCGGTTGAAGCGCCGCGCCCGGAACTCGCCGAAGGCCTCGCCGAAAAGCCTGGCGCGCTCCAGCCGCTCGGGCGGGGCCTCGCCCTTGAGGCCGATCAGCTCGAAGATGCGCACCGGAACCTTCTTCCCCTTCACCTTGATCAGGGCCAGCTCCCGCACGTCGAGCATATCCCGGGCGGGAAGGCAGGAGGACTCGCTGATGATGATCTCGGTCCCGAATTCCTTGTTCACGCCCTCGAGCCGGGAGGCGAGGTTGACCTCGTCGCCGATCACGGTGTACCCCTTCTGGTGCTTGGCGCCCATGTTGCCCACGGTCGCAATGCCGGTATTAATGCCGATGCGCGCCCTCATCTCGGGAAGGCCGCGCTCCTTCATCTTGAGGGCCATCTCCCGGAGCCGCTTCTGGGCGGCGACCGCCGTCACGCAGGCGCGCAACGCGTGATCCTCCTGGGCGATCGGGTCGTTCCAGAACGCCATGATCGCGTCCCCCATGTACTTGTCGATCGTCCCCTCCGTTTTGAAGATCTCCTCCGCCGCTTCGTTATGGTACTCGCTGATGAGCGCGACGAGCTCCAGGGGGTCCAGGAGCTCGGACATCGACGTAAATCCGGCGAAATCCATGAAAAACATGGTCAGCGTCTTGCGTTCGCCCTTCAGGCTGAGCGCGTCGGGGTTGGCCAGGATCTTCTCGACGACCTTCGGCGACACGTAGCTCTGGAAATCTCGCTTGATGCGCATCCGCTGACGGCCTTCGTGGAGGAAGTTGACCGCGCTCGTCGCCGCGTACGACAACACGATCGCCATGACCGGAACAACGAGCTCGATGATCCAATGGTTCGAGAATACTGAGATGCTCGCGCCGGTATAGGCCCCGAGCACCCCGATGGTGATCGAAGCGCCGAGCGTCGCAGAAGAGTAACGCGTCGCAAGAGCGGTCCCCAGGGCCAGCGTGATGGCGGCCAGGAAGGTGACGCCGAAGGGCGCCGGCCGCAGGAACTCTCCTTGGAGGATGTTCCGGAGCGCCGTCGCGTGCAATTCCGAGCCCGGCCTTTCGCCGACCGGTGAAGCCTTCAGATCGAAGAGCTGGGCCGCGCTCGTACCGATGACGATGATCCGATCCTTGACTCTCGCGGGAACGAAGCTGGTCACCTTCTGGTCGTCTTCAATCGACCAGACTCCCGCGATGACCGGGGACGCGTGCATTGCGGTGAACTTCTCGTAGAAGCGGAGACCCATCACGCCGTCCCGTTCCAGGGGTATCGAGAGCCGGCCGACGCTGAGCGTGCCGTTCTGGATCTTCACCGACTTCACCTGTTCGCGGACCATGAGGCCCGCCAGGGCCAGCGACGGAAAGTAGTGACCCCGAAAACAAACCAAGAGCCGGTACTTCCGGATGATGTCGTCCTCTTTGTCGCGCGGAGTCTGCACGTCGGCGATTCCGGCGATCGCCTGTGCGATGACCGGCTGCGAAAGCTGCACGGAGGCATAGGGAGCCGGAATATTCACGCTGCCGTCGGTGTCGACCCTGATCTCGTACTTCCTGAGCAACGCGTCCAGATCCTGGCGTCTGTCCGCAAAGGGAACGGGGTCACGGCTGAAAGGAACGGCAAAATAAGACGGGGGACCGCTCATGATGTCTTTCGCCCACTCCGGTTCGGTGGCCTGCGAATCCAGATCGATGTGGGTGAACATGTCGAAGAGAATCGCCCGTGCCTTTCCCATGGCGCAGGCCCTGAACAGGGGGGAAATGACATCCCGAGGCCAGGGCCACGTCCGATGCTTTTGATCCATCTCGGTGAACCAGCCCAGGCTGTCATCGGTGATGTCCATGATCCCGATTTCCGGATGGTCGAATTGCTGGGGATCTCCCTTCGGCGGCATGGTCCATCTCATCCGGAGGTCCCGGGTCTTGAGCTCCAACTGACGAAAGGCGCCGACGAGGTGGAGCAGGAGGACGACGGCCGCGACGGCCGCCCCGGTCATCAGGGCCTGGACGGACCGGGGAAGTTCCTTGCGCGCGGCCATGTCGTCGGATTATACGCCGCTGGGCGCGGGGTCGAATTGGGAAATGACGGGCGTCCTCGACTCCTGCGTCGCGCGCTACTTGAATTTGACGCAGATCGCCGTCAAATCGTCCTCCTGCGTGACCCCGGCCGCGAAGCGCTCGAACTCGTAGAAGATCGTCCCCAGCACGAAGGAGGGCGGCTTGGCGCATTCGGACTGGAGGATCGGCTCCATCCGGCCGATGCCGAACTCCTCCCCGGCCGGATTCTTCCCCTCCTCGATGCCGTCGGTGTAGAGCAGGAGGACGTCGCCCGGCTGGACGTCCAGGGTCTCCCCAACGAGCTGGGTGTCGAAGATGTGCGGCTGAGCCATTCCGATCATGAGACCGCCGCCCTCGAACTTCCGCACGATGCCCTTGGACGGGGAGTAGAGCATCGGAGGGTTGTGGCCCGCCCGGACCGACGTCAGGGTCTTGGCCGCCGGATCGAAGACGATCACCGAAACGGTGACGAAGCTCGACCGGTCCATGTCCTTCACGATGTCGGCATTGGTCTTCTTCACCGCGGCGACGGGATCGCTCATCTCGGAGAGCCGGATCGACAGGACCTTCTTCGTCATGCCCATCAGGATTCCCGCCTCGATGCCGTGGCCGGAGACGTCCCCGATGACGAAGGCCATGCGTCCGTCGCTCAGCTCGACGAAGTCGAAGAGGTCGCCCGAGAGTTCGTCCGCGGGACGGTAGGTGTAGGCGATCTCGCAGCCGGTCATGATCGGCGCCTTGGTGGGGAGCAGCTTGCGCTGTCGCGAGGCCGCGATCTTCACGCCCTTCTCGAGATTGGTGGCCCACTGGGCCTTCTCCTCGAGCTTGGTGACCTGCGACCTCAGCTGCGTGACATGGGCGGCCGACGCGTTGAGCTTCATCGTATTGGAATCGCGGACCTTCGCCTCGAGCTCCGCCTTCTGCTTGAAGCGCGGGCTGGACGCCACGTAGTCCTTGCACTCGTAGTTCATGTGCCGCCAGACCCGCTCGACGGCGGCCTGCGTGACCGAAACGCGCGAGGCCATGCGGACCTCGTCGCAAAGCTGGCCGCAGAACGGGCAGACCCAGCAGTATTCGCGGTCGGTGAACTGCCAGAGCTGATTCGTCCCCAGCTCCCGCCGCACCTGCTGGAGTTCGCGGTCAAGCTTCTCGGCCGCCCCTTCGACGTCCGAAGGTTTCGCCGGGAGCTGGGACGCCGACAGCAGGATCGGGAGCTTGGCGGTCCCCAGCAGTTTGAAGAAGCCCCGGAGCGAATCCGGCGGATTGATCAGGGCCATCGCGTGTTCCTTGGCCTTGACGGCCTGAGCGGTGTAGTAGAGGGCCCGCGCCAGGGCCATCGTGGGACCCGAGAGCGCGCTCGCGTCGATCGCCAGGCTGCGCTCCTTCAGGAAGACCTGCTTCTGCAGCACGGTCAGCATGTCGTCCGTGAAGCGGCCGCGAAGGGTGACGAGCGTGAACGGGCCCCGGAGATCCGT